>JAFZKM010000075.1 GCA_017553665.1 Lachnospiraceae bacterium | reverse complement strand
ATTTATCATCGGGCATGCTCTTCTTGGTGCGAACGGAAGAGTTTCGGAAGCAAAGGTTCAGAAGCTGTTTGATACCGGCAACTACCGCGCTGACATTCCCGCATGGCTTGTTGCTGAACTCTGCAACGAAGTACTTGAAGGCAAGGCAGAAAACGCCGGTACCTTCTACAACTGGCCGAGCGCTGATATACTCGGCGGAGCGGGCTTCTCACCCAACTACTATTCAGAGATGCTCATTGACCGTCACGACAAGATGATCGCGGCATTCGCGGAGAAGTTCGATGACGGCTCGATCACAGGCTTTGCTCAGGTCGGATCACTCGGACACTGGGGTGAGTTCCACACATGGCCTGAGGAGGGATCATTCTCCGAATACAACTTCGGTTCAGGTGAATTCCCGAATCCCAAGACCGCGGCAAGATACGCGAAGGCTTACACCGATCATTTCAAGACTGTTAAGATTGGTATCCGTTATCCTTATCCTTTCGCAGCAAAGAACGGATTCGGACTGTTTAACGATATGTTCGGCGATCCCGAAGGAACTGACATGTTCCTCGGCGCTATCGAGAACGGCAACACCAACAACATGATCAATCCCGGTCCCACAGATGTGGCTGATTCAAAGATGCCCGACTTCTGGAAGACCAACTACTCCGGCGGTGAGTTCTCTCACGGAGATGTTTTGAGAGCAGTTAAGAACGAGTCGATCATGAACACGATCTCCTTCATCAATGACAGCCATACATCATGGCTCGGACCGTGCTCACCCTGCGATCTGCTCGACGGAAGATTCGACACCTACACCTACGAGGCAAATATCCATTATCTCCAGAGGATCATGGGTTACCGCTTCAGCGTGAAGAGCGCAAGCTACAAGGCTTCGGTCAAGGCAGGCAAGAGCTTCTCGATCGAACTTAACTGGAGAAACACCGGTGTCGCTCCTTTCTACTACAACTGGCCCGTAGAGGTTTCACTCCTCGACGCGAACGGCAATGTTGCAGCAAGAACGGTTTCCGATGTTGACATCAGAACATGGCTGCCCGGCAATTCGATCCGCATGAACGCCGTTATCAATGTTCCCGCGGACCTGGCTAAGGGCAAGTACACTGTTGCGGTAGCGATCCTTGATCCTGATACAAATGAGCCCGCTATCCACCTCGCAATGGAGGGCGGCAACAAGGATCTCAGATACGGTCTCTACTACATCAAGGTAAAATAACAGGGGATAAAAAGCGCGTACACCGCAGGCCTCCTGCGGTGGGCGCCACCATACTAGGAGAAGAACATGAAAAGATTTAACATAAAAAGAATGATAGCTTTGATGCTTTCTGTGGCGATGCTCCTTACGGGTATCCCCTGCAGTGACATCAGAGTTAACGCGGATGAATATACCGCAGCGTCGGCCGCTCAGGAAGTAAAGCTTCCTGACGGAAAGGTCGGCACGATAAGCGGAAGTGTTGAGATCAACACTACCAATGTTTACACTGAAGACAGCAATCTTGTTCATTCGGATCCTCAGCCCGAGAGCGGAGTAGGGTTTGTATATACGCCGGGCAAGAGAATCAGGAACAGGATCAGGAATTTCAACGGCACGGAAGGAACAGTGATCGCTGATGATACTCTGTTCATCCTTGAATATGAAGCGTCCGAGAATTTCGATCTTTCAAAGCTCCTTTTGGAAGGAACAAGAGATATTATCGGCAAAGACGAAGCAGGAAAATCGCTTGGATGGGATGCCGATTATAAATTCACTTTGATAAGCAATGCGGCAGGAGTTGCTGTATACAGTGTTAGTGCTAAACAGTCACTGAGCAATGTGCTGCACGATGTTCGCCTTAAGGCAGACGTCGGTACTTATACAGAAGAGTTCTCTCTTATCATCAGGGATGCTTATTTTGTAAGCGATATCAGAGAAGCAGCAGTAGTTGAGGAGCCCGCAGCCCTTGCTATCGGCGAGGAGAGGATTGCCGGCACCATTAAGGGTAAGGTAGTTGCTTTCTCAGAGGCGAATACGGACAACTATAAGAGAGAGAGCGGTAGCTTTAATCTTGCTGATACTCAGCCCGAGGATGGTGTACAGTTTGTGTACACCAAAGGCGGAAAAATCCGAAACAGAATTAAGAACTTTACTACTGTCAGCGGACCTGCAGTACAGATCAGCGAGAATGTAGTATTTGTTCTTGAATATGAATCTACCGGAAACTTTGACTTTGGAAAGCTTGAAATACAGGCTACCAGTACTCCTTTAATGGATAGCGATGATACGAGCGGATGGGATGATGGATTCAATCTCTCGGTTGATACCGATAAAGCAGGAGTAGTTGTTTTTGCGATAACTCCCGGCGCAGGAAAAACCGAACTTTATGATGTCCGCTTTAAGGGAAATGTTGACGTTTTTGATGATGGTACCACATTAACCATCAAGAACGCTTACTTCCTGACCGATATCGAGCCTGCCGGAACTCCGGCACCCGGACCCGGTCCCGAAGAGCCCGAACAGCCGGAAGGTCTTGCAATCGGCGCAACCAGAAAGGTTGGAAAGATCGAAGGAACTATTTCGGGTATCGTAAAGGCCGATAAAGACGGTATGATCCTTGAATCGGGTCAGAAAGATATGCAGGTTACTGTACTGCCTGAAAATGGCGGTGTTAAGTTTGAAAGAACAAATGACAATAACGTAAGAAACAGATTCTTTGTAAATGAAAAGGCCGGTGTTGAAATAACTGAAGGCGACAAGTTCATTGTAGAGTTTGATTCTTCAGCAAATTTTGATCTCGCTGAGATCCACTTCTGGCCTCAGATCGTTGAAAACGAGGGCTATGATGACATCGCAGAACTCGAACTTGACGGTGAGATCACTGACGGTATCGCAGTTTATAACGTTCCTGCAGCATATAAGGACGGAAAGATCTATTCGATCCGTCTTAAGAGCAGCGGCGTTCCCCGCGGCGAATACGTAACATTTAAGAATGTTTATTTCCTTACGAATGTTAAGGCAGCTTCCACAGAGATCGATCCCAACGAGAACCCTGTCGGCAAGGATTACGCCGTAGGCGATCTGACCGGAAAGATCAGCGGATATGTAAAGCTTGATAAGTCAAATATTACTACCGAATCCGGATGCGATCTTCAGGCAGCATCGGAGCAGCCTGAGATTGGTTATAAGCTCGACAAGAATCTCGATGCGAAGATCCGTAACAGATATTATGTAAACGAAAAAGCAGGCGTTGTTGTAAAGAAGGGCGACAGACTCATCATAGACCGTGAGATCATTAATGGTCTTGAACTTGAAAACATTGATCTTGAACCTCAGTTCAGCGGCCCTGATGCATATGATAATCCTGATTACGGTAAGATCGAATATCTGGATACAATAGATAACAAGGCTATTTACAAGATCCCGGATGCTTTAGACGGAAAAACTGTTTACGCTATCCGTGGTAAGGCGAATGCAGAATTTGTAACAAAGGGCTCCTCCATCATCATCAAGGGAATCTACTTCCTCACCGATGTTGTGGATCATTCCGAACCCGCAAAGCCCGCTTGCCCTTACGATATCAGTGAGAATGTTCAGGGTATCGCGGTTACATACTACAATGACATTTTCTCCAGAGGCGTTGCATGGAGAACAGCTAATATCGCAGCAACAGGTTCTGCGCTGCAGATCATTAACAAGAAAAATGTAGAAGATATTTCGACATTCTGGTGGGATACCGCTGATGTAGAAACGATCCCTGATTATTTCGGCGTATCATTTACGAACAGTTCAAAGGATGCGACTGTTTACTATTGCCACAAGGCTCATGTTGAGAATCTCCTCGACAAGAATGAGTATTACTACAGAGTAGGCTCCGAGTCTTCAGGCTGGTCGAAGCCCGGCGTGATGAAGATCGATTCCGACCTGGATGACTTTACATTCATTCACGTAACAGACCCTCAGGCTACTTCTGAGTCAGAATACAGACAGTACGAGAATGTTCTTCGCGCTGCGTACAAGAAGGTAAACGCATCAGGTTCGATGCATGTCGGAACCTTCAACACAGGTGATATCACCAACGAGTGCCATGACGGCAAGATATTCATCGATGAGTACAATATGTCTCAGGATTTTGACTCCGACGATCTGATGAATACCGTCATCATCCCTGTCGCGGGAAACCACGATGTAACCGAAGACATTTTCTGGTCGATGTACGATATCGACTTCCGGGATTACTGTACAGACGGCAAGCACAACACTCACAGAACCGGTGCATGCTACAGCTATCAGGTAGGTAATGTATTCATTCTCGGATCAAACTCGAACGAATCGGGTAACCTTGACAGTTATCCCGCGAACGGCGAGTACGATTCCAAGGCTGATTACCACGAGCAGTATGCATGGATCATAAGCGAGCTTCAGAGAGCGAATGGGCTCCGTGAAGCAGGTGAGGTTAAGTGGATCATTTACCTTACTCATGCCGGAATGATGTCCGTTGGTTATCATACAATGGACGGCGGATCACGCTGCCTGCGTGAGAACATTACCCCGCTCCTTGCGGAATACGAGGTTGACCTTGTTCTCCAGGGACATGATCACGCTTACACCAGAACCGTTCCTTACTACTACGGTGAGGACTTAAACGGCAACACGTTCAGCGGCTATCAGAGCAATGAGCGCGAGACCTTCAAGGGCTACGGCGAAGTTTCATACGACGATCCTTACACTGCAGAGATCGAGACTACAGGCGACAGGATCTGGAACGTTGAGCCCGAAGGAACACATTATGTAACGATCAATTATTCGGGAACAAAGTCCCTTGAGATCTCAAAGGACAATGCCGAGGCCCGCTACCAGATGCCCGATCAGTGCATCCTTGACGGTATCGCGATCAGCCCCGTTAACGGAACCGAATGCGGACTTAAGTACGCGAAGCAATTCTTCGCTCTGGTAAGAGTCAGCGGCGATGTAATGACATACGATACTTACTGCTTCTCAGGCGGAAAGGCAGACCTCTTTGATACCTTCACCGTTATCAAGGACGGCGAGCATCAGCCCGACCTCGACAAGAAGGCCGTTGAGTTTACAGGCGTTTACGTTGAGGATAAGGAATACGACGGCAAGGCAGCAAGGCTTGAAACAGATGATATCCTTGCGGTCATTCCCGGAACAGAGGAAGAAGAGATTCAGTTCAGCGATTACGACAAGATTATTTACAGCGTAACCGGAACACTTGCGGACGGAAGCGCATACACAAGCAATGACAGACTTCCCAAGCAGGTCGGAACTTATACTCTTCATGTAAAGCTTGGCAAGGAGTCGGCATTCTTCAAGGGCGAGACGCTCATTGAATTCAGCATTACCGAGGATACAGGCATTGATGATACCGACGATAAGGATTACATCGGAGGCCTTACGGCAGCTTCGCTTCCCGAGGATGAAGATGATCCCGAGCCCATCAGCGGCGGCGGAACAAGCCCGATCGGCGGAATAACACCTCACTTCCCGATCATCATTCCTCCTATCGTTGATGATCCGGTTGAAGAGCCCGGCGAGAGCGATACACCTTCCGAGCAGGTAGATGTTGACAATCCTCAGACTCCCGAAGGAACACCTTCAGAGCAGGTAGACATTGAGAATCCCGAGACTCCCGAAGGCGCGGCAGACGCGGCGGAAGAAGTTGAAGGAACATACTTCAGCAAGGATAAGCAGTTTACAGGCAAGAAGCTTACAGGCTTTGATGTTGAGGTAGGCGGCGAAGACGCTGAGTATCCGAAGGAGATCAAGGTTAAGGTTGACGATAAGTCGATCGGAGAGGCAGGAAAGGATCTCTACCTCTACAAGGTAGACAAGTCCGGCAATAAGCTCCTTGAGACGGCGGATACAAAGATCACTGTTGATGAAGACGGTTATGCGACATTCACGGCTTACGAGGAGGGCGAATTCGTTCTCTTAAGCAAAGCTGCTTCGAAGAAGACGGTCATCACTCTCGCAGAGCAGATCACCGTAAAGAAGAGCGTCAAGGTAAAGGCAGGCAAGACCAAGAAGAACGCTGCAGGTCTTGTACTTCCCGCAGAACTGAAGGACGCGAAGGTTACATATTCATCAAGCAACAAGAAGATTGTGAAGATCGACAAGAAGACCGGAAAGATCACGGCGGTCAAGAAGGGCAAGGCTAAGATCACCGTTAAGGTTACAATGCCCGACGGAACTGTTAAGAAGTTTACGACGAGCGTTACGATCAAATAATCTATTACAGCAGGCTCCGCTGAGGGGCCTGCTGTTTTGCTTGTATTCACGGTGATTTCGTTTTAAACTGAATATGAAGAAGGAGTGTATTAAGGTATGCGGAAAAACACCGATGATCTTTTTAATGCTCTGATCTGCGCCGCAGACAGCGGAACGCGGAGAGAGATCGCGGAATGGCTCGCGGGGACGAAGCGGTTCGAAACGTTTGAGGCGGGGAACTCTCACGACGCTCTGCTGGAGCAGAAGCGCAGAAAACCGGAGGTCCTGATCGCGGATATTGAGATGCTGCGTTCTTACCGCGACGATTTCATAAAGAAATGCAGATCGAACGACAGATACTGCACATTGGTCCTTTACTGCAAAGAAAAGGACACTGCTGCCATTTCGGATCAGATCCTTTTCGGAGTTTCTTTGGTCATCGCGGGCAAAGGCGGCGAAGAACGAAAGCAGAAGAACGCCGCGGCCCTGATAGAGGAGCTGGAGCAGAAGAGAAGCATTGCGGAGGAGCTGAAGCTCTTAAGGCTTGAGAATGATTCCTACCGCTCCGTGAATATCTTGAAGGAGCTCATACAGTCGGAAGATGGAGCGCTTTCAGAAGCGGCGATGGATTTTAAAGCCAAAGAGTTCAACGGCAAATGCGTAACGCTGATCCTTATCCTGAGCTCGGAGCCGGCACTTTCGGGCGCTGAAGACAGGCTCATGAAGATGCTGCTTAAGTTTAAATACGCGGAATTCTTCTGCCTTAACATTTCCGGTGACAGGGAGCTGCTTTTCGCGGTGAGCGACAAGATCCCGTATGAGCGAAATCTCAGGGCATTTGGCGAGAAGATACGCAGAGGCATCAGGCTGGAACTCGGCTGCGACAGCACGATCCTGATCAGTATTCCTTCGCAGAACGGTGTGGACCTTCTTTCGGCTTACAAGAAATTCGATCTGCTCGAAGAAAGCCGTTTCCTTCTGAAAGAGGGTGACGTCCTGGTCGACAGGGTAGCCTACACGCAGAAGAGCAGCGCGGACGAGAATGTTGAGACCATTCTCATGCAGGTATACGAAGATATCAGGTTCAGGGAATTCAGGAAAGCCGCGGAGGGCGTAAAGCGTACGGTGAGCCGCATTGAGCAGGAAGGAAGCATGAGCAATATCTATGTACGCCACATTTTCATAGAGATACTCAGCAGGCTTTCACAGAATTCCGACGTCATGACGACCAAAGAGAATATGGAGGCCGCCAAATATATCCTGACTGTTCCCGATATCTGGTCGATCGAGGAAAGCGTTGTAGCGCTCCTGGAAAAGGCCGAGAAGGGCAAGAAAAACTCCTACGCGAATGACAGCTCGATCGTCATTGACAAAGTCATCGCGATAATCCGCTCCGAGTATAAGAATACCTCGCTTACGATGGAATATATCGCGCAGAAGGTATTCCTTTCGCCGAATTATCTGAGCGCGATGTTCAGGAGGGTCAAAGGCGAGTCGATAAACAGCTTTATCAAGAATTACAGGCTCGAACGGGCAAAGGAACTCTTAAAGAACAGCAATATCAAAGTCAAGGACATCGCGAGCCTCGTCGGATTCGCGAGCGACGGGTATTTCGCGACGGTATTCAGGAAGGCCGAAGGGATCTCGGCGATCGAATACAGGGAGCAGAACTCGAAGAGATACTGAACAGATATCACATAACAGAACATATTTCGGGAGGGCATATGAAGAAACATGATATGGGGCTGATCAGGGCAATCTGTGCCGGAGCGTCCATTGCTCTGGGCGGAACGGTTTTCCTTGCGTGCGAGAATAAGGTAGTAGGGGCATTCCTGTTCTCGGTCGGGCTGATAACGGTATTGGTGTTCGGATTTGATCTGTACACCGGAAAAGCCTGCAATGAGGCATTTATAAAGAAACCGGGTAAGCTGGCGCTCATCTGGATAGGAAATCTGATCGGTGCCGTGCTGTTCGGGCTCATGGTCTCAACACACGCGAGTCTTAATTCGACTGCTGCTGCGGTCGCGGCGGCAAAGCTGGCTAAGCCGTTCTATATCGTGATAATTGACGGTATCATCTGTGAGTTCTGCATCGCGATAGCTGTCAGAGGCTACGCGAAGGCTGAGGGCTTCGCGAAATACCTCGTGACAGTCCTGGGTGTCATGGTGTTCATCCTGTGCGGCGCGGAACACGTAGTTGCGGATATGTTCTACCTCGCGGCTGCCCGCGCGGCAGATATCCCGAACGTGGCCCTGTTCCTGTTATGGGCGACTGTCGGAAATGCTGTCGGAGGAGTGATCTGGTGGCTCGGAGAAAAAGCGGTAACTTCTTAATTACGGTTGTTTTTTCGTGAAGCTGCATTTATAATTGGTTTAGTGCGAAAGCACTGCTGTAAATTGAATATGCATGCTCCGGTTCCGCGTTTGCGGATCAGAGGGAAGTTCGGTGAGATTCCGTCGCAACCATCATTACTGTGATTGGGCGTTGCCCATAAGTCAGAATACTTGCCGGGGCGTGTTCGGTATGAACATTTTGGATATGAAAATGCAACCGTTGGATCCCGTGGTCGGTACGGGATTGTTTTGGTTGCCTTTTATCACGTGAGTGGTGAAAGGTTTTATTTTTGAGGAGATTTTTATGGCTCTGGAAAAGCTGACGCGTGACGACTGCATCGGCCTGCTTGTGGCGAAAGCGGATGAATTGCAGGCGAATGGGGAAACACGTTTCCCGAAGCGCTCCGATTTTGAAGCGCGCGAGGTGGTCGCGATAAAGGCTTTCCTGGGACCCTGGCCGAGAGCCCTGGAGGCAGCAGGCCTGAAGGAACCGAGGAGCGATGAAAAAAGACTCAAGACCGCCCTAAAGCGGATCAGATCCAAGAGACGCCGTACCGAGGCAATGAAGCAGCAAAAAATACTTAAGAAAGAGGTAAAGGATCAATGAAAAGATTTACAGCAATAATCCTTGCGGCGGTTCTGGTTCTTTCATCCGCAGCGATCAATGTTTCGGCAGATACCACCGAGAATGTATTTGTTACGATCGCTGATGAAAACGGAAAACTCGCGCTCGCAAGAGTGGCGGTCACCGTATCCGATATTGACGCGGACGGTGCGATAACTATAAATGATGCTCTTTACGCAGCTCATGAGACTTTCTATGAGGGCGGCGCGGCAGCAGGCTATGCTTCCTCGATGACCGAATACGGTCTCAGCCTTACCAAACTCTGGGGAGTTGAGAACGGCGGCTCCTACGGCTACTATGTAAACGACGCTTCGGCATGGAGCCTTACGGATCCCGTGGCCGAAGGCGATCATGTATACGCTTTTGTTTACACCGATACGGTTGCATGGTCGGACGCATACAGCTGGTTTGACGCTTCCGCGAAGGATGCCTCCGCAGGTGACGCGATCACACTTTCATTAAGCTCTCTCGGCTATGACGCTGACTGGAATCAGGTTGTTAGCCCCGTAGAAGGCGCTAAGATCACTGTTAACGGTGAGGACGCCGGTGTTGTTACAGACGCTTCGGGTAAGGCTGTCATCACTCTTGACAAGGCCGGAACATATACTGTAAGCGCAAAGTCTGACAGCATGACACTTGTTCCTCCCGTATGCATGATCTCGGTCGCTGCAGCAGATACTGCAGTAACACCGGCTCTTCCTCAGACAGGCACCACTCCCGTCGCTGTGTATATGGCAGTAGGAATGCTCATGCTTGCTATGGGCTGTGTTATGATCACTGAAACAAGAAAGAGAAACAATGAGATCTAAGTTTATTGCATTGATACTGGCCTGCCTGATGATGGCGGCAGCAGCCGGTACACAATACAGTCGTGCAGATGCCGTTGATGACGCGAAAAGCGTCATCAGCGGT
>JAFZKM010000074.1 GCA_017553665.1 Lachnospiraceae bacterium | reverse complement strand
CGAAGTTCGTTACCAAAAGAACCGTCCCCATGGCTTTATGTATACTATTATGCCATATGCACGGCACGCAAAGTGTAGTCGTCATCAATTACAACGAAATCGGCATCGAGACCTACGGCAATGCTTCCGCATCTGCCCTCAAGACCTACCGAAGCCGCCGGGTTATAGGTGGCGGCAAGGATCGCTTCTTCCTCGGGAATGCCGAAATCCGTTACGCAGCGTTTAAGTCCTTCGAAGAGCGTGATGCCCGAGCCGGCAAGTGTGCCGTCCTCAAGGCGGATCTCGCCGTCTTTTAAGAATACCGGAAGTCCGCCGGAGCTGTACTGCCCGTCGGGAAGACCCGAAGGAGCGATCGAATCGGAGATAAGCACGACTCTGCCGGGATAAGCCTTAAAAGCGTGGCGGATGACCGATTCATGCACATGCAGACCGTCGCAGATCAGTTCGACCCAGGCGTTCGCGTCCGCAGATGCGGCGGGGATGCCGGGTTTTCTGTGATGCAGACCGTTCATCGCGTTGTACAGATGCGTAACGTGATCGGCGCCTGCGTTAAAGGCTTCCATGGCTTTATCGTAATCACAGTCGGAATGACCGACCGATACATAGAGAGCGGAATCCCTGTTTGAAGAATTGCCTGCGGTGTGCTTCTTTATGAATTCGATCGCGTTTTCCTGTTCGGGCGCGATCGTGATAAGCCTGATCATGCCGCCTGAAAGTTCATTGAGTTCGTTAAAATAGGCTTCATCGGGAGCTGTGATATACTGCGGATCGTGAGCTCCTTTTTTCTCGAGCGAGAGAAAAGGTCCTTCCGCGTTGATGCCGCGGATCCTTGCGGAAAAGCCGCGGGAATCTTTAACCGGGTCCGCGAGCCGTCTGATCTGCGAGCAGGCGCGGCGGTATGTATCGGGAGCGCTTGTCATGGTGGTGGCAAGAACGCTCGTAACGCCGTGCTCAGCGTAGTGTTTCAGCATCTTCACATCTTCTTCGGCTGAAGAGAACGTGAAATCATAGCCCAGACAGCCATGTGTGTGAATATCGAAAAGCCCGGGTATTACCTTATGCCCGGTGTAGTCTAAGACCTGCTCATCCGGAGCGGCCGTAAGCTCTCTTGTTCCTTCCGAGATCTCGGAAAATCTGCCGTCCGTTACCCTGAAAGAAGCTTTACGGAAGGCTCCGTTCAGAAAGACTCTTACATTTTTGATTATCATCGGTGCTTTTCACCATCCCCCCTGCTTTGATAAATCAATTTTACTATACGTACCTGATAATGCAAAGGAAAAATAACCAAAAAAGAAAACAGAACTTTGTTCAATTTTTAGGCGGAATTTGAACGGAAAGTATGATATAATTACTCTAGAGGTATTTGCAGCTCAAGCTTAGAACGCTTGCGGGAAGGAGGAGCAATATGTTTGACATCGGCGATTATGTAGTATTCGGAACAGACGGAGTATGTACCGTGGAAGCAGTCGGAAGCCTGGATATGGAAGGCGTCTCAAAAGAAAAGCTTTACTATACGCTTGCACCTGTCGGAAAGTCCGGGAGCAACCGGATCTTTGCTCCTGTGGACGGTAAGCGTGTAGTCATGCGCAGAGTGATCACCGCCGACGAGGCGAAGGCTCTGATCGGAAAGATCACCGAGATCGAGCCCCTTGACGTACCCGACGAGAGGAAGAGGGAAGAGGCGTATAAGGCTGCCCTCATGAGCTGCGATGTGGTACAGATGGTCCGTCTGATAAAAGAGATATATCGCCGCCGCCGTGTGCGCTTCGCGGCGGGAAAGAAACTCCCCGCGATCGACGAGCGCTATTGTAATCTTGCGGAGAACTCTCTTTACAGCGAGCTCAGCCTTCCGCTGAAGGTGGAGAAGAGCCGCGTAGAGGAGTATATCGCCGATGCTGTCGGTATGTGATCTTTTTCATTGATCGCCCTGATCCCGCCGGTTCACTCCGGCGGGATTTTTATGCTCTTCCCACGACCGATTCGAATAGACAAAATACAAAAGAGAGTTTATAATTATTCTGATTTGGTTTTCGCTTTTTGATTGGGAGAGAATGCGGATTATGAGCGATTATTATGACTATCTGAGCTGGCGCGGCGACATCAGCTTTTCGGACCTTGGCATGTGCGAGGCCGACTATATGATATTTTGCGCGCTTTCATACCTGCCGTTCGACGGACTGGTATCGGAAGATCCGCAGACCCCGGCGATACTCGGAGATGTGATAAAAAAGATGCGTGAGCTGATCCCGCAGACTTCAAAAACGAAGAAAGCGAAGAAGGCGGCCGTGAAGGAGACGCCGGAGCGGGAATACATGTTCAAAGGCGATGACAGGCTTACGGAGCTCATTACGGAGAGCCCCAGATTCGCGGATCTCGAGATGCGCCGATTTGTCAACAGGATAGACACGGAGCGCCAGAAGCAGTTCTGCGCCATGACGTTCAGGCTTCCGACCGGGGATATTGTCGTAACCTTCAGAGGTACCGACGATACGATCGTGGGCTGGAAGGAAGACTTTAACATGGGCTTCATGTGTGAGCTTCCCTCGCAGAAGGACGCCGTAGAGTATCTCACTGAGGCGGCCAAAGCATTTCCGAGGGCAAAGATCTATGTCTGCGGTCATTCGAAGGGCGGTAATCTCGCGATGTATTCTTCGTTCTTCTGCCCCGCGAAGGTTCAGCGGCGCATCGTGTGCGTGAGGAATCTGGACGGTCCGGGTTTCATCGAGGAAGTGCTTGAGAAGGAAGGCCCGAAGGGCATACTCGGAAGGACAAAGACCTATGTACCGCAGTCATCGGTAGTGGGAATGCTGCTCTCGCATGAGGAGCCTTACCATGTCGTGCACAGCACGAATTACGCGCTGATGCAGCACAAGCTGAGCAGCTGGGAGATCAGAAGAGGCGAGCCGGTTGAGGACGAGGGGACCACGAACTCCAGCCAGCTTATCGACAGGACATTAAAGCAGTGGGTTTCCGAAATGACGATCGAGCAGCGAGGGAAGCTGATCGACGGTATTTATGAGGTGGTGTCGGAAGCCGACGCCAAAACTCTTTCGGAGCTCACAAAGGGCAGGAGTACCGTCGCCATTATCAAAGCGATGGGCAAGCTCGACGATGAAAAGAAGGTCCTTTTCCGCACTGCCTACAAGATATTCAAAGAGTCCCTGAAGCAGTCACTGCCGACGGGCAAGCTTTTCTCGCCTTCCACCGGGAAGACGGCCGGCACCTGAAGGTTCCGGCATCTGACAGGAGGTCAACTTTATGACAGCGAACGATATTTATTCACTCGAATGGACGGGTAATGTCAAGATCATCGGCAGGGCCTTCGTATACAATGACTGTCTCTGGCTTTCGTATTCGGGCACGGGCATCGAGTTTATCTGCAATGACGGCTTCAGGGCGCTGCTCTGCGCCGACATGATCACGCCCGGGAACAACGATGCGGGTTATGCGCGCGTTACCGTGCTCAAGGACGGAGCTCCGATACTCGACGAGCGCCTTGATAATAAAAACATGGCGGTCGAGATACGCGACGCTGGCGTTCATACCTATACGATCCTGAAGCTCTCGGAGTCGGCCGAGTCATCTGTGGGAATACTTGAGCTCGAATCCTATGGGATCATGACCGCCGATGACGGAAGTACGGTAGGTTTGCTTCCTTCCGAGGATAAGCGTCTCAAGGTCGAGATCATCGGCAATTCGATCACCTGCGGTTACGGAGTTGAGGGAAGCCTCGGCGAGACCTTTACCACAGCGACCGAGAATTTCATGAAGGCGTGGCCGTATCTCGCGGCGAAGAAACTGAACGCGGATTACAGTGTCATCGCGAAGTCGGGAGCCGGGATCATCTCCGGTTATACCGATTCGGGCGAAAGAAATCTTGACAATATCATCACGGGCTATTACGATTTGATGGGCTGTTCGAACTTCGGCATTGATAAAGAAGTAGGGCCGAAGGATTTCGAATATGATTTCTCGATGGAGCCCGATGTGATAATCATTTTGCTCGGAACCAACGACATCAGCTACTGCCGCCCCGTTGACGCGGACGGAAAGGCGAAGCTGGCGAAGCCGGAGGAGAAAGAGCGCAGGAAGCTTTTTTATACGGAATACAAGAAGTTCATCAAGCATGTGCGCGAGAAGAACCCGCTCTCGAAGATCGTCTGCACGCTCGGAGTTCTGGGCGACGGACTCAATGACGAGGTGAATATGGCGGTGAGCGAGCTGCGTGCCGAAGGCGACCAGAGGATATTCTGGCTGCCGCTCAAGCCGCAGGATCCCGCGGATGGGTACGGAACTGACTATCATCCGTCACATATCACCCAGAAGAAGCTGGCTGAGACGATTTCGGAGTACGTGCTCGACATGTGAGAAACTTAGTATTCCGTTTCGATAAAGTAATTTTGGCAGGAAAAGAGATGAACACCATGAAATCTGCAAAGCAGGGATTTCATAAAACAATCATAAAAGTACTTGCGGCTGCGGCGCTTGCCCTTACGGTGGTATGCGCGGGCAGGATCCGCGCGGCATATGCGGGGGATATTTTCACCAGGAGCAGCACAAAGCTCTCTTATCCCTCAACCAGGACGATAGCTCTCAAATCCCCGGTCATCGGAACCGAGGTCAGATATTACTCGAGCGACAAGGATGTGGCTTACGTAGGCAAGGACGGCGAGATCATGACGGTCGGCGCCGGAACCTGCACGATCACCGCGATCGGAGAGGACGGAACGGTCGATGAGTGCGTGGTCACGGTCGAAGAGCCGGACGCGCCTCACAAACAGATCGCGCTCACGTTTGACGACGGGCCCGATTATTTCGGACAGGAGCTGATGGATTTTCTCGCTGAGCGCGATGTAAAGGTAACATTTTTCTACATCGGCAATCAGGTGGAGAAATTCTCGGACAATGTATACAGGGCTTATAACGAAGGTCATGAGATCGGCAATCACAGCTGGTCGCATCCCGTAATGTCCACGATGAAGAACGAAGGCATACTGGAGCAGCTGAATTCGACGGACGAAGCCATTTATAACGTGACCGGAGCATATCCCACGGTATTCAGGCCGCCTTACGGATCGAAGAACGACAGACTTCTCTCGATCTGCGGGTACCCCTGCATCCTCTGGTCTGTTGATACGCTTGACTGGAAGTACAGGGACGTGGATTACGTTACCGAGCAGATCGTGAACGGCGCGTCCGACGGCGCTGTGATCCTTGTGCACGAGATACATAAGACCACGATCGCCGCCGCGAAGATCGCGATCGACAGGCTGCTTGAGAACGGATGGGAATTTGTTACGATCACCGAGCTCATGGAAAGAGACGGGACCAAACTTCAGGACGGTGCCGTTTACAGCAAAAAGAAGAAACCGGAATAACATTTTCAAATAAACAGCAAGATGGTGGAGGAAAACCAAATGAAGAAGGGAACCTTTAAGGGTGGTATCCACCCCTATGAAGGCAAAGAGCTCTCAATGAACAAGCCCACTGTTCAGCTGCTGCCCAAGGGAGACCTTGTCTATCCGATGTCACAACACATCGGAGCGCCCGCAAAGCCCATAGTGGCCGTGGGAGACAGAGTTCTCATGGGACAGATCATAGCTGAAGCCGGGGGCTTTGTTTCGTCTCCGATAGCCGCGTCCGTTTCGGGTACGGTAAAGGAGATCAGACCGACGCTTACGGTATCGGGAGCGATGACAAACGCGATCGTCATTCAGAATGACGGCAAGTACGAACCCATACCGGGTCTCGGAGAAAAACGCGATTATACCGGGCTTTCAAAGCAGGAGATCCGCGATATCATCCGCGACGCGGGTATTGTCGGCATGGGCGGCGCCGGATTCCCGACCTTCATTAAGCTGACACCGAAGGATGAGAACGCGATCACGCATATCATCGTCAACGGTTCGGAGTGTGAGCCTTATCTTACCTCCGATTACCGCATGATGCTCGAAGAGGGCGATAAGCTCGTGGACGGACTGAGGATCATCCTTCAGCTGTTTGACAACGCCGAGGGCGTTATCGCGATCGAGGACAACAAACCTCTCGCGGTCGAGAATATTTCGAAGCTGGTACAGGGCGAGAAGCGTATCAGGGTGCAGGTAGTAAAGACAAAGTATCCCGAAGGCTCCGAGCGCCAGCTGATCTATGCGGTCACCGGACGCAAGATCAATTCTTCGATGCTTCCCGCGGACGCAGGCTGCATCGTTAACAATGTAGATACCGTTATTTCGATACACATGGCGGTTGCGGAGTGCACTCCGCTTATCAGACGTATTGTTACGGTTTCGGGCGACGCTGTGGTGAACTGCCAGAACTTCTGCGTAAAGACCGGTACTCTCTACTCAGAGGTACTCGAAGCGGCGGGCGGTTTCACACAGAGACCGAAAAAGCTTATTTCGGGCGGTACCATGATGGGACTCAGCCTGTTCGATACAACGGTTCCGGTTACCAAGACTTCGTCGGCACTCCTCGCCTTTAAGGAAGACCCGATGGATCTCGTTCCCGAAGGCCCCTGCATCAGATGCGGACGCTGCGTGGAGGCCTGTCCCGAGAATCTGGTTCCCCAGATGCTCATGGCAGCCGCGGAGAAGTTCAATGACGCGAAATTTGAATCAGTCAGCGGTATGGAATGCATGGAATGCGGCTCGTGGACGTATGTATGCCCTGCGGGCAGAAAGCTTACTCAGGCGCTGAAGCAGACCAGAAGAAGCATTCTCGACAACCGCAAGAAGAAATAAGGGAGGAGGGCGAACATGAAAGAATTGTATAATGTATCCGCTTCTCCTCACGTAAGAAGCGGTGTTACGACCAGATCCATCATGCGTGACGTTGCGATCGCGCTTATCCCCGCGAGCGCAATGGGTGTATACAGATTCGGCTTCAGGGCGTTCCTTGTGCTGCTGACCGCAGTGGTGGCAGCCATGCTCTCTGAATTCTTATGGAACAGATTCGTTTTAAAGAAAAAGCAGGGCTTTACCGAGTGCAGCGCTCTTGTTACGGGACTTCTGCTGGGCATGAACCTGCCCGCGTCGGTTCCGCTCTGGATGCCTGTCATCGGCTCGGCATTCGCGATCATCGTAGTTAAGGAATTCTTCGGCGGTCTCGGACAGAACTTCATGAATCCCGCCCTTGGCGGCCGCGTATTCCTGATGATCTGCTTCGCCGGAAGGATGACGGACTTTGCTGTCGAGAAGGGCAGCAGTCTTTTTTACAACGGGGCATCTGCCGTCGACGGACTTTCATCGGCTACACCTCTCGCGGTCATCAAGAACGGCGGCGAAGCGAGCCTTTCGGATATGTTCTTCGGCTATACCGGCGGCGTTATCGGTGAGACAAGCGCGATGTGCATTCTGATCGGCGCGGCTTACCTGCTGGTACGTAAGGTGATCAGCCTCCGTATCCCTGCAGCTTACATACTTTCATTCGCGGCATTTATGCTGATCTTCAGCGGACACGGCTTTGATCTGATGTATCTTGCTATGCAGCTCTGCGGCGGCGGACTCATGCTCGGCGCATGGTTCATGGCTACGGATTATGTAACGAGCCCCATCACAAAGCTCGGACAGATCGTATTCGGTATCCTGCTGGGCTTACTCACAGGCATTATCCGAATCTTCAGTAATTCCGCGGAGGGCGTTTCCTACGCGATCATATTCTGCAATTTGCTGGTTCCTTTCATTGAGAGATTTACGATGCCGAGAGCCTTCGGTATTGTAAAGGCAAAGAAAGGAGGCGCTGCGAAATGAGTGAAGCAAAACAGAAAAACACTCTTGTGCATGACGCGCTGATCCTTTTCGCGATCACGCTGGTTGCGGCGATAGCGCTCGGATTTGTATATGAGATCACAAAGGATCCGATCGCGCAGACCGAGGCGCAGGCAAAGGCCGATGCATATCAGGCAGTTTTCCCCGAACTTGTGAGTGCGGAGGAAATGACACAGACCATACTGGATAAAGCCAATGCGCTGATCTCTTCCGACAAGGCGTATGAGGGCGTTACGATCGATGAGATAGCACGAGCCGTAGACGGAAGCGGAACAACCCTCGGCTGGGTTCTCACAGTAACGAGCACAAAGGGCTATGGCGGAAAGATAACCCTGACCATGGGTATTTCGAACGGCTTGAGCAGCAACGCGAAAGAGCGCGGAGTTCTGCGCGGGATCGAGTTCCTTACGATTTCGGAGACACCGGGACTCGGAATGAACGCCAAGGAAGATAAGTTCAAGTCACAGTTTAAAGACGCAAAAGTCGGACAGTACTCCCTATCAAAGCGTAATATCAGCGGTGATACCGAGATCGATGCGATATCGAGCGCTACGATCACAACGACCGCTGTTACCCGCTCTGTAAACGCGGGACTTAAGGTTGCAGAGGAAGTGCTGTTTGAGACCATGAATCTTGTTGATAATTGAAACGAAAGCATCAATTTACATCGTGAGGACAAATAAATGAATAAATGTACAGAACGCCTGTATAACGGGCTTATTAAAGAAAATCCCACGCTCGTACTGATGCTGGGTATGTGTCCGACGCTCGCGGTTACGACTTCCGCGTTCAACGGACTCGGTATGGGCCTTTCGACAACGGCCGTACTTATCATGTCAAACATGATGATCTCCGCACTCCGGAAGATCATCCCCGATAAGGTCAGAATGCCTTCATTCATCGTTATCGTAGCGTCCTTCGTTACGATCGTGGACCTTCTGATCCAGGGATATCTGCCGTCGCTGAACAAATCGCTCGGCATCTACATCCCTCTTATCGTTGTTAACTGCATCATCCTCGGCCGTGCCGAGGCGTACGCGAGCAAGAATCCGGTGCTCCCTTCGATCTTTGACGGCATTGGAATGGGACTCGGTTTTACCGGAGCGCTGACGATCATCGGTCTCCTGCGCGAGATACTCGGTGCCGGAACCGCATTCGGAATTCAGGTAATGCCCGAAGCCTACGAGCCTTTCTCGATCTTCGTAATGGCACCCGGAGCATTCTTCGTTCTTGCGATACTTGCTGCGGTACAGAACAAGCTTAAACTTAGATCCGCGACCAACGGTGACGCTCCCGTAAGCGATGAACCGCTTGCCTGCGGCGGAAATTGCTCCGAATGCATCGGCAATGTCTGCACCGCGAACCGCGGCCTGCTCGAGCAGATAGCTGAGGAGGAAGCGGCTAAGAAGGCTGACGCGAAGGCATCGGCAAAGAAAGCATTCCCTGAGGTTTCCGCAGCACCCGCTGCTCCCGGAGAGCAGAAGGAAGGAGGCAATAAATGATCAAATCGCTTATTTTACTCCTTATCGGCGCGGCTCTGGTCAATAACGTAGTTTTAAGCCAGTTCCTCGGAATCTGTCCCTTCCTCGGTGTATCGAAGAAGACCGACACGGCAGTCGGAATGGGCAGCGCTGTTATTTTTGTTGTAACCGTTGCGGCTGCGGTCGCATATCCGATCCATACTTTCATACTCGTACCGTTGGGACTTGACTACATGGATACGCTTGTATTCATCGCGGTCATCGCTGCTCTGGTACAGCTGGTTGAAATGATCCTGAAGAAGTTCATCCCTTCGCTCTACAAGGCGCTCGGCGTATACCTTCCCCTGATCACGACAAACTGCTGTGTGCTCGGCGTGGCGCTTACCAATGTCCAGGACGGCAACAATTTCGTACAGAGCATTGTTTACGCGCTCGGTACCTCGATCGGTTTCTGCATTTCGATCGTTCTCATGTCGGGCATCCGCGAGAAGATCGAAGAAAACGATATTCCCCATGTCCTTAAGGGCTCACCTATCCTGCTCATCACCGCAGGTCTCATGGCTATGGCGTTCTGCGGCTTCGCGGGACTTATTTAAGGGGGTGCGGACATGTATATGATCAGGTTTTTAAGCAATATCACGCTCCTTGACGTCAGCATGACCGGAGTGCTGAAGGCGGGCGCCGTTGTAGGCATTACGGGCCTCATCATCGGCGTTCTGCTGGGAATTGCGGCAATAAAGTTCCGTGTTGAGACAGACACGAGAGTCGAGGCGGTAAGAGAATGCCTTCCGGGCAGCAACTGCGGCGGCTGCGGTTT
>JAFZKM010000073.1 GCA_017553665.1 Lachnospiraceae bacterium | reverse complement strand
TTGTGGCAATAAAGTTCCGTGTTGAGACAGACACGAGAGTCGAGGCGGTAAGAGAGTGCCTTCCGGGCAGCAACTGCGGAGGCTGCGGTTTCGCGGGCTGCGACGCGTGCGCGGAAGCCATTGTCAAGGGCGAGGCGCCCTTCAACGCCTGTGCGGGCTCACGTCAGGCAGACATTGCCGCGATCATGGGCGCGGAGGCAGGAGAGCAGGTGAAGATGGTCGCATTGGTTAAATGCGCCGGAACCTGCGACAAGACTTCGGTTAAGTACCGTTATCAGGGCATCGCCGACTGCCGTAAGCTGGCCCTTATCCCCGGACACGGAGAGAAGGACTGCTCGTTCGGCTGCATGGGCTACGGCTCGTGCATGACAGCATGCAAGTTTGACGCGATCCGTGTAGTGAACGGAGTTGCGGTCGTTGACAAAGAGAAATGCGTGGGCTGCAGCGCCTGCACAAAGGTATGCCCGAACGGACTCATCGTGCTTCGTCCGTACGACGCGAAATACGCCGTTGCCTGTTCCTCGACCCTGAAGGGCAGGGATGTAAAGGCAAAGTGCACGACAGGCTGTATCGGCTGCGGTATTTGCGCGAAGCAGTGCGAAGCCGGAGCGATCACGGTGGAGAACAACATCGCGAAGATCGATTACGAGAAGTGTGTGGGCTGCGGCGCCTGCACGGAGAAGTGTCCCCAGAAGATCATCCATATGGTTTGAGGAAATTATATGAAAGTTGTTATCATAGACGGTCAGGGCGGAAAGCTCGGACAGAAGCTGGCTGAGGCCA
This sequence comes from Lachnospiraceae bacterium, assembly GCA_017553665.1. The sequence continues at coordinate 3,700 of JAFZKM010000073.1, read as the reverse complement.
TTTCGGGCAGCAAGGTGGAGTGCGAGCTCTGTGCGGTAGGTACGAACACGGTCGCCACCTCCGCGATGCTGAAGGGCGGAGCGGAATACGCGGCCACCGGTGAGAACGCGGTGATAGTGGCATGCCGCGACGCAGATGTGATAGTCGGACCGATAGGCATGGTCTGCGCCGATTCGCTGATGGGTGAGATAACTCCCGCGATGGCGGTCGCCATAGGGCAGAGCAGAGCGGTAAAGCTCCTGCTCCCGGTCAGCCACTGCAACAATCAGGTTGTAGGAGTGAAGAACCTGAGCCTTTCCGACATGGTCGAAGCGGCGGTTGAAAAACTTAAGGATTGCAGCGGCTGCGGTAAATGATATATAATTAAACAAACAGCCGGCCGAAGCCGGCATCAAGGACGCCGAAGCGTCTCGGAAATATTGCCATATACAGTTATCAGCGTATATCACGAAGGTATACTTTTTTCCTGCGGGAAAAAGAGTATGCCTTTTTTATTATGGAGTCCGGAATGGATGTAAAGAGAGCGGCATTGATCTATAAAAACAGGCGTATCACGGTGATAGTCGTCATGACTGTCGCTTTGCTCGTGCTGGCCGTTCTGTGTCTTTTCGCGGGATCGTCGAAGATGAGCATAAAAGACGGGATAGACGGTCTGATGGGAAAAGGTACTGCAGCGAACATCAGGATCATCAGGAACATCCGTGTTCCGAGAGTTCTGGCAGCGATCATTGCCGGCGCCGGATTATCCGTTTCGGGACTCGTGATGCAGACCAACCTGAACAATCCCATGGCGTCCCCTTCCACGCTCGGCGTTTCGAATGCCGCGGTATTCGGCGCGAATCTTTCGATAATCGCGTTCGCGGGAGGCTTCCTGTCGACGGGCAACAATCTGAACAGCTATATGGTCGGCGCGAATCCTTACGCCACGTCTCTCATGGCGTTTGTTTTCTCCGCGCTTTCCATTCTGCTGATACTGGGACTGTGCAGGCTGCGCTCCTTTCAGCCGGGCGTGGTGGTCCTTGCGGGTATCGCGATCGGCGCGGTATGGACCGCGGCCACGACCATACTGCAGTTCTACGCGACCGATGTGGGACTTTCGGCGGCGGTCATCTGGACCTTCGGCGATCTGGGCCGCGCGACCTATAAGACCGATGCCATCATGGCAGCTGTGGTCATAGCGGGCATTGTTTTCTTTGCGACGGTCAGCTGGCGCCTTAACGGGCTTTTAAGCGGCGACGCGCCCGCAAAAAGCATGGGTATCAACGTTGACAGGCTGAGGTTCGCCTCTATGCTCGCGGCTTCGCTGATCACGGCTGTATGTGTTTCATATCTTGGCGTTATAGGCTTTGTGGGCATTATCTGTCCGCATGTGACAAAGCGGATCCTGGGGCAGGATCACAGGGTATCGCTCCCCGCGTCGGCTCTGTCGGGCAGTATTCTGCTGCTTCTTGCCGATACGCTCTCGAGGAGCATGGGCAACGGCTCCGCGCTTCCCGTAGGGGCCATTACTTCAATGCTCGGCGCGCCTTTCTTCCTGGCGATCATCTTTTCAAGGAAGGGGGCGGATGAGAGATGCTGATAACCATCAAAGACCTCAGCTTTTCCTATTCGAAGAGATCTCCGCTGGTCCTGAACGGCCTTAACCTTGAACTGAAGCCCGGAGAGATAGGTGTTTTGCTCGGAAAGAACGGCGCCGGAAAAACGACATTGTTCAAAAACATCCTGGGTATCGAGAAACCCGCGGCGGGAAGCATCCTTTTTGACGGAAAGGATCTGCTCCGCATGAGCCGCAGGGAAAGAGCCGGATGCATGGCTTATGTCCCGCAGAACATCAGCTTCGGCGCGCTTACGGTGTACGACACGGTTCTGATGGGCAGAATGGCGTATTTCGGATTGAGGGCCGGCAAAGAGGATCATGAGAAGACGGAACGCATACTGAAGGATATGGGCCTTGAGGATATGGCGATGAGGAACGTGGAGCAGCTCTCGGGCGGAGAAAGGCAGAAGATCGCCATAGCGCGCGCGCTTGCGCAGGAACCGAAGCTGCTGGTTTTTGACGAGCCGACGGGCAATCTTGATATCGCGAACGAACTGCTGATAATCGGGGAGGCAAAAAAGGCCGCGAAAGAGCGCGGGATCGCGATCCTGACATCTCTGCACGACATAAACAGGGCGCTCGATCTCGGAGACAGGTTCTTCTTCATGAAGGACGGTCAGATCAGGTTCTCGGGCGGCAGGGACGCCGTTACCGAAGGCATGTTAAAGGAAATCTATGATGTGGACGTCCGCATCCTGGATATAGAAAAAAAGAAAATAGTAATAACCGGAGGAGATTTATGAAAAAGATAATTGCGTTACTGATGTGCGCTATGCTGCTCGTATCCGTGAGCGCATGCGCGAAGAAGACCGACACCGGCACCGGAACGACGGGAACTCCCGCCGCATCGACGCCTACGACCGCGCCCACTTCGGCGCCCACCGCGGCTCCCGATAACGGAGGACAGACAGATGTTACCGATACACCCGACGTGCCCGACACGCCCGCTGAACAGGTTATCACGGATATGATCGGCCGTGAGGTCACGATCGTTCCCGGCAGCTACAAGAGAGTAGTCTGCATCGGAGCGGGCGCTCTGAGAATGTACAGCTATATCGGAGATGCTTCGCTGCTTTGCGGCGTTGAGGACATCGACAACTCGACTCTGGAAGAGAGACCGAAGATGTTCGACGGCGTTGCGCGTCCTTACGTTCTCGCGTTCGGAGATGTGTTTAATACACTTCCTTCCTGCGGTGTGGGCGGACCCAATGCGCAGGCGGCCGAGGCCGAGAAGATCCTTTCCTGTGAGCCCGATATCGTTATCTCGGAATATGAGGATGTGGAGAAGGAAGACGCGCTTCAGGCTCAGCTCGGAGTGCCCGTTATCACTCTGAAGGCAGGACCCAACGGCGTATTTGAGCAGAGCTTCCTTGATACCATGAAGATGCTCGGCGTGATCTTTAACGAGAATGAGAAGGCTGAAAAGCTCGTAAGCTTTATCGAGAGCGAGACGAAGGCGATAGAGGACAGAGTCGCTTCCATAGCAGAGGAGAGCAAGCCCGCCGTTTATATCTGCGGACTCGGAAACTGGGGAACCACGAACCACCTGATGACCTCGCAGAACTACGGAACCTTTAAGGTGGCCGGGATAAAGAACGTGGTAACAGATCTTGAGAAGAACGGGATCCAGGCTATCGAGGCGGAGAAGTTCATAGCGCTCGGCGATTCTATGGATATCATGATCATCGATGCCGCGGCCATAAAGAACATCAAGCCTCTGTACGCGGACGATCCCACTATGTTCGATACCTGCAAGGCATGGCAGAACGGTGAGGTTTATCTGCAGATGGCCTACAACGCTTATTACACCAACTACGAGACTGCTCTGATCAATACCTGGTTTATCGCGAAGTCCGTATATCCCGACCTTTTCGCGGATATCGACATCACTGCGAAGACCAACGAGATCACAAAGGCGTTCCTCGGACAGGAACTGGCTGAGAAGATCTTCGCGAAGCCCATGAGTTTCGGCGGTTATCAGAAGATCGATACCGCAACATTCTTTAAATAAACATTGTTATCAAGGGGCTGGCTGAACCGGTCAGTCGTCATTTCAAAAATATATCAGGTGTACGAAAAACGAGCCCGTGAGGACAACGTCCT
>JAFZKM010000072.1 GCA_017553665.1 Lachnospiraceae bacterium | reverse complement strand
GGTTCTTTTGGCAACGAAGTGCGTTACCAAAAGAACCGTCCCCGTGTCTGTACATTGCGCTTATTTCGCGAAGAACGCCTCCAGCTTCGCCAACAGTGCGGGCTTCTCGATGGTTTTTAAAAGATACCCTTCCGGCTTCAGGTTTACGACCTGCATCACGCTTTCCTTGTCGTTGCGGCCGGTCAGGAAGAATACGGGTATGGACGCGGTCTCCGAATCACTGCGGATCATCTCGAGGACCTTCGGGCCGGAAGTGATCGGCATCTGGAAATCGAGCAGGATCAGATCGACCTTGTTGACGCCCAGCGATTTGATCGCCTGCATTCCCGAATTTGCCATGAATACCTGGTAGCGGTCCTTCAGCCAGTCGCGCACGAGCGCCAGATACTCGGTATCGTCGTCCACGATCATGATGCGCTTTTTCGCGACGGCCGTGGGACCGTTTTTCATCACCTTCGCTACGTCCTTTATCATCTTGTCGGAATCGAGCGGCCTCGGATAGCATTCCCTGATCAGAGTGGAATTCATGAGCTTTCTGAGCTGGTCGATGTCCGACTTGTCGCCGATAAAGATGATCTGCTCCCCCGATTCGGTCAGATGCTCCTTCAGAAAATGCAGGACATTGTCCGGAACATGCTCGTCATCGTTCAGATAATAGGCAGTAACGCACTTTTCACCCCATTTTCTGCCGATCATGTCTATATTTACCGGGCAGTAAAAGGAATCTATACCGTTTTCGGAAAGCTTTTTTCTCAAAGCCCTGATAAGAAAGCTCTCTTTTTCGCCGATCACCATCAGTCTCTTTTCCATGGTCTCCTCCGTTCATTTATCCTCAATCCTGCGAGTTCCTTCTCTCGGAAAGCAATGCGCTCATTCCGTCCCAGTCCAGCGCCTTGAGCTTCTTCCCGAGTTCTTTGAACAGCTCCGCGTCCTCTTCGGGCAGGCTGTAGCCTCCGATCTCTTCAAGCACCATCTCGGCACTGTCGTAATCCATGCCTTCCGCGATCTCCGTGAGCGCCGAAAGCGCGTCGGCTATAGTGTCGTGATCCGCGGGCGGCTTCTGTTCCGCCTCCTCCGGTCTTTCATCTCCGGGCAGCCTGTCGAGATAGCTGCGATAAAGTCCCAGCAGCTCCGCCGTATCCCTCTTTATCGTATCAATGTCATTGTTCTTGCCCGCTTCCTCGAGAGCCTCAGCCTTCTTCGAAAGCTCCGCCGCTCCGATGATGCGCGCCGAGCTCTTCAGCGCGTGTACCTTGATCGTGTAGAATTCCCAGTCTTCACCGTCAAACGCTTCTTCGATCTCTGCCGCGCGGCCGGTCAGAGCGTCCCTGAAGTTTCCGATCGCTTTTACAAAAGCTTCCTTCGAACCGCAGAACTTCACGCCGTCTGCCACATTGATGCCTTCCACGCTCTCGTACGGCGCCAGAATGTCTCCGGCTTCGGCTTCCGCGGCTTCCTTCTGCGCGGCGGCCTCCTTTACGGCTTCGGCATCGGCAGTATCCCAGTCATGCTGCTTCTCCTCGGGGATCAGCTCCTTGAGCTTCTGCTCCAGCTTCTTGCTCTCAACCGGCTTCGCCAGATACCCGGTAAAGCCCTCGCTCACGTAATATTCCTCGCCGTTTTCCGCAACATTCGCGGTAAGCGCCACAACCGGAACCGTCTTGCCCATCTTTGTGATCTCGTGCATGGTCTCGATGCCGTCCATGCCGGGCATCATATGGTCGAGGAGCACAACATCGAAGTCTTCCTGTTCCAGCTTCTCCAGGCATTCTTTGCCGCTCATCGCGGTCGTGATCCTCACTCTGGTCTGTTCGAGCAGTCCCTCGATGACCATCAGGTTCATCTCATTGTCATCGACCACGAGGACCTTCGCGTCCGGAGCCGCGAACAGAGGAACATAATCCTCGGTCTCAACCTCTCCGAGTCTTTCTTCGATATCTCCGATCGGCGCGGCGTCAACAACCTTCTGCGCAAGCGTGAAGAAGAAGGTCGAGCCTTCGCCGTATACGCTCTCGCAGCGCAGCTCATCGCCCATCAGAGCCACGAACTGCTTCGAAATATCAAGTCCCAGACCGGTGCCCTGAATACCGGCGTTCTTCTGCTCGTCAACGCGCTCGAAGGGTTTGAAGAGCTTCTCCATGTCCTCCTCGCGGATACCGATGCCGGTGTCGCTTACGCTGTAATGTATCCTGCAGGTCTCGCCCTCGCCCTCTTCAAGCTTCATCGTCAGCGTGAACGAACCTTCCTTCGTGTATTTGACCGCATTGGTAAGTAAGTTCAGGATAACCTGCTTTATCTTTCCGTCATCGCCGTAGAGCCTTGAAGGGATATTCCGGTCAATATCGATCCTGAAATCCAGATCCTTTTCGACCGCGCGCACGCGGATCATCGTGACTACCGCGTTCAGCAGCTCAAACGTATCGTATTCGCGCTCCACAAGGTTCATGCTGCCCGACTCGATCTTTGACAGGTCAAGGATATCGTTAATGATACCCAGCAGGCTCTCAGATGCCTTTCTGATCGAACCCGCATATTTTACTACTGATGTAGAATATTTCTCGACCGGCAGTGTCCGGTCTTCTCTCAAGATCATCTCGTCCATGCCGATGATCGTATTGATGGGCGTTCTGATCTCATGCGACATGTTCGCAAGGAATCTGGACTTCGCCGTATTCGCGCGGTCCGCCTCGTCCTTCGCCTGCCGCAGTTCGTCATTATTCCTGCTGATGATGGTGGCCCGGAGTATGAACCATACGAGCAGCGCGACCGCTCCTGCCCCGATGAGGAGCGCGGCGATCCGTACTCCGGTCTTTTCCCAGAAGCTCTTCGTCTTCACGATCCTTATCGAGATCGAATTGTACTCTATATCGCCCGCGTTGCTTACGACAGACATCTTGTATGTGTAATTACCGCCGGAAAGGTTTGTGTAACGCACGGGCGTGAGCTCGCTCCTGCTCACGATCAGCTCAGGCGCTCCGAAGCCTTCCAGATAGCATCTGATCTTCGGATCGTTCAGCGAATAGGCCACCGCGTATCCGTAGATCGTGATCGAGTCAATGCCCGCGGGGATCGTTACCATGCCGTTGCCGGCCGGATAATAATACTCTCCGTCGGCCTCAACGTACGGGATCATGAGCTTTACGTTCACCGAGCTGTCATAGTAGCTGTCGATATTGACGCGGCAGACGCCGGTCCTGCCCGCCAGATAAAGGGTTCCGTCGGGTTCGAGATCGCTGTAGCTGTTGCCCGTCGCGACGGAAGGCAGGCCGCTCGCCGTATTGTAGAAACTGTATTCGAAAGGCTCACCCGAAAGCAGGTCGTCCACATCCACCACATAGATTCCGTTTGAGGCCAGTACCCAGGCGTTTCCCACCGCGTCGAACTTGATCTCGTAATTGTTCGAGTACGGGAAATTCGTGATGGTTGTGATGACTCCGTCCTTCAGATACTCAAGTGAGTTGGAGGTCACGATCCAGTAAATGCCGTGAGTCTCGTCTTTGGTAATGCGCATTACGACTTCGCTCGAGAGGCCGTCCTTGCGTCCCTTTTTGGTGATCTTATTGCCGTCGATAACGTATATTCCGTCGCCGTCCGTGCCGAGGTAGAGCTTGCCGTTTTCACCCTCACAGACGGTCAGGATCACCGTATTCGTGAGTCCCCTGTTGTCATCGATGACGCGCTCGATCTCATGATCCTTCAGGATCACGAGTCCTCCGTTCGAGGCCGCGAGGATCCTTCCGTCGGAAGCCATCACCGTGCAGCGGAACTCGTTGCTCGGCATACCGTTATCCTCGGTAAAATGCTCTATCCGGCCGTCCTTCGTATAGCAGACCAGTCCGTTTCCGTTCGTATAGGTCGACACCCAGAGATTGCCTTCGGGGTCTTCCATCAGGCATCTGATCCTCGTATTGTCCAGATAATCCGCGAGAGAGCTGTCTATCCGCTTATTCTTTGAGTTAAGCACTATCAGCCCGCTGTCGGTGCCAATGTACAGATCGCCCCTGTATTTGCAGGTGGCGTTGACGACCGCGCTTTCAAGCCCCGCGCTGTAAAAAATGTCGGTAAACTTGTTCGCGACGATCTTCATTACGCCCTGACGGTCGGAGGTGAACCACAGATTCCCTTCAAAGTCCTCGATCATCGATCCGATCGAACTCGTCATCGGGAGATCATCCACCACGCGGTAATCGCCGTCTTCATCGATAAATCCGACCATGCTCTTGGTCAGGAACCACATCCTGCCTGCCGCATGAGTGATCCAGGTTATGGAGTTGTTGACACCGTGGGTTATATCATCGGGATCCGCTATATAGATCTTTTTAAGATTTCTGAAATTATCGGAAAAATCGCCGACCGCGGCGTAGCCGTGCTTCGTTCCGAGATAGACATGGTCCGTGTTGTACGGATCGGGATAGACGGTCGTGATCTCTCCGATCCCGAGATCGTCGCCGTTATAGTAGCCTATGCATTTGTGATCGCGTATCGCGAATACCGCGCCGGCCCTCGTCGTGCCGTAAACCGTATCCACGCCGTCAAATACAAGCCTTGTGATATATTCGTCGTTGACAAGATCGGCGTCAAGCTTATGCAGCTTCAGTTCGGGATCCACATAGCAGATGCCCGTGGTCGTGCCCACATAAACGATCGAATCGTTGTCGCCGGTGATGGTCCTGATGGAAAGGGAAGTCAGGCCGTCCGAGTCGTCATAGCGCAGGTATTGGCCGTCATTGTTCATGACTACAAGGCCGTTGTCGTTCGTGCCGACCCAGAGGCGTCCGAACTCATCCTCATAGATCGCGTTCGCGTTCGTAATGCCCGTAGACGAGTCCATACGGCCGAAAGTAGTGCCGTCATATACAATAAGGCCGCAATAGCTGCCGATCCAGATAAAGCCGTTTCTTGCGCAGTAAATGGCATTCGCGTCCGAGGTCGGAAGCCCGTTCTTGGAGTCATACAAAAACGCGGCGTAACCGGTACCCTCGACCTGTCCGGTCACAGCGTACCCTCCGCCGTTCTTCTTCATTTCTTCTTCGCTGCCCGCGGACACAGTAATGCCCGTATCCGTCGCCAATACGCCGTACGACGGAGCCGCAGCCGAAACCGTCATGATCGCCAGCAGGCACAGTGCCGCTGCCCGCATGCTTTTTTTGAATGAAATACGCATAAAACCCCTATCCTGCTTTCCGCAATGAAAAAGATACGATACTTCATTTTCATTATAGCGCGCCTTTCGCCAAAAAAAAGAAAAAAATCTTTGAAATTCGGGAAAAACTTGCTATTATAGTTGATATGTATAAAACAAACGGAGGACTATGATGAGAACAAGAATTAAACAGCTGTTCAGAAACACATCCGAATATGCTTCCAAAGAAGTGACTGTATACGCCTGGGTGCGCACAAACCGCTCACAGGCACAGTTTGGATTCCTTACTGTAAATGACGGATCATTTTTCGATAATCTTCAGGTAGTTTACGAGAAGGAGCTCAGTAATTTTGAGGATATCTCCAGGATAAGAGTAGGCTCAAGCGTTGAGGTTACGGGTACTCTCGTGCTCACTCCCGAGAATAAGCAGGCATTTGAGTTAAAGGCTTCGAAGGTAACACTGCTGGGCGACTGCCCCGAGAATTACCCGATCCAGCCCAAGCGCCATACGAGAGAGTATCTTCGTACGGTTGCTCATCTCCGCCCCAGGACCAACCTTTTCTCGGCGGTGTTCAGAGTACGCTCGGTAGCTGCCATGGCTATCCACACATATTTCCAGGACAGAGGATATGTATATGTTCATACCCCGCTGATCACCGGCGCGGACTGCGAGGGCTCCGACCAGATGTTCAAGATCACTACCCTGAACATGAACGATCTGCCCCTGACTCCCGAAGGCAAGGTTGACTTTTCGAAAGACCTTTTCGGCAAGCAGTCGTTCATCACGGGTTCGGGCCAGCTCCAGGGCGAGACCTTTGCCATGGCTTTCGGTGATATCTACACCTTCGGCCCCACCTTCAGGACTGAGAATTCCAATACCCAGACCAACGCGAACGAGTTCTGGATGATCGAGCCCGAGATGGCTTTCTGCGATCTGCAGGGCCTCATGGACATCGAGGAGGAAATGCTCAAGTTCGTTGTTAAGTACGTTATGGAAAAATGCCCCGAAGAGATCGATTTCTGCGACAAATTCGTTTCGAACGGATTAAAGGATAAACTGAACGCCATCATCGACGCGAAGTTCACCCGCATCTCCCATCACGATGTCATCGACATCTTAAAGAAGGCTGACGTGAAGTGGGAGTTCGAGCCCGACTACGGCGAGGATATCGCGAAAGAGCACGAGAAGTACATCGTTGACTATTTCCACGGCCCCGTTTTCGTAACCGACTGGCCCAAGGATATCAAGGCATACTACATGAAGGTCAACCCCGACAACGCTACCGTAGCGGCCGTAGACCTGCTCGTTCCCCAGGCGGGCGAGCTGATGGGCGGCAGTCAGAGAGAGGAAAACCTCGACGTACTGCTTAAGCGCATGGATGAGATGGGCGTAGACAAAGAGGGTATCGACTGGTATCTCGACACCAGAAGATACGGCGGCTGCATCCACTCCGGTTTCGGTATGGGCTTCGAGCGCCTTATCATGTACCTGACAGGCGTTGAGAACATCCGCGACGTCATCCCTTATCCCAGAACACCCAGATCCTGCGATTTCTGATACGGACATATAGACATGGGGACGGTTCTTCCGTCTGCCGAATACCATAATCCTGACGTTTATGTCACTGTCCCTGGGACTGCTTATTGCCGTCCTTACTGCGTTGCTGTGTACGGTGAAAAGCGGCAGTGCTGTCGACCATATCCTTAGGATCATCAATACTGTCGTAATTGCTGT
>JAFZKM010000071.1 GCA_017553665.1 Lachnospiraceae bacterium | reverse complement strand
CGTGGAAACGGAAAGGTCTGCCTGATCCTCAACACGCCCGGACCTGTTGAGCTCGGGTCATACAAAGACGAGCTGGACGGGCTTTTCGCCGTGTTCTATCCGGGCATGGAAGGCGGACGTGCGATGGCCGGAATACTGACCGGAAAGGTCAATCCTTCAGGACATCTGCCCGTTACGTTCCCCGAAAGGCTTGAAGATGTTCCATCATTCCTTTGCTACCCCGACAGCTTCAGCTGCGTTTACGGAGAAGGCATTTACGCAGGGTACAGGGGTTACCAAAAGAGAAAGGTAAAGCCTTTGTTCCCTTTCGGATACGGCCTGACCTATTCAGAGTTCGTGATCGAAGATGTGAAGACTTCCGTGGAGGACGGCAAGGTCGTCAGCAGGATCACTGTCAAAAATGTCAGCGAAAGGCCCGGAAAGATCACACTCCAGCTCTATTCGCACAAGGTCTGTCCTGACGTGCCGCGCCCTGAAAACGAACTGCGCGCGTTTGGCAAATATGCGCTTGAAGCAGGTGAAGAGAAGACCGTTACCATCGTTTTCGACATTGATGAACTCAGGTACTACGATGCCGACCATAAGGCTTTCCTGCTCGAAGAGGGTGCTTATGAGATAAGGCTGGGTTTTGACTGCGAGGATCTAAAAGCATCTTCAGTCATCAGGATCGATGAAGGGTCTTCCGAACTGAAGTGCGGCATTTCATGGCCATGCGGAAAGATCGCGCAGTATCCGGAACTTGAATCGGCCCTTAAATCCGACGTCGAAGCTAATGGAGACGACTACGCGCTTTACCTTTCCGACTGCATTTACATGCCTTTCAGACCTGTTTGTGACATTTATCCCGGATCTTCCCGGTATGAGGGTTTTCTTGCGGCATGCAGCGGGTTCCGGCACAAATAACTTGCCTTTTCAGTTTGCCATTTCCAAAAACGTGTAGTAAATTCGCCCATTTACTACAAGAAAAACTGCAAATCAGCTTAATTTGCACTATTTTTTGTAGTAAAAGGCACATTTGACTGCAAGGATTACTACAAATGCTTTAAGCGGGAATCCGTGTTAGAAGAACGCGGCCGGGCTAATCAAATAAATATATATAATGCGAAAATCTCCCAAGTAGTGTATATTATATTTTGCAAAATTCTCGAAAGGATCCTATCTTCGATGAGCAAATATGATTTCCTGATCGTCGGCGCAGGTTTGTATGGCGCTTCTTTCGCACGCCTTGCGACTGACGGAGGATATAAGTGTCTGGTAATAGACAGGCGCGCGCAGGTTGCGGGCAACGTTTATACCGAGAATGTCGGCGGGATCAACGTTCACAAGTACGGAGCGCACATTTTCCATACGAGTGACCGTGAGGTCTGGGACTTCGCGAACAAGTTCGCCGAATTCAACCGCTACACAAATACCGTTGTAGCCAACTTCAAGGGCGAGATCTACTCGATGCCCTTCAACATGTACACCTTCAACAAGATGTGGGGTGTCATCACGCCCGAAGAGGCAAGGAAGAAGTTAGACGAGCAGATCGCTTCCGTTAAGATCGCCGAGCCCAAGAACCTTGAAGAGCAGGCTCTCTCGCTCATCGGCCCCGATATCTACAACAAGCTCATCAAGGGCTACACCGAGAAGCAGTGGGGAAGGAAAGCAACTGAGCTTCCCGCATTCATCATCAAGAGGCTTCCGGTGAGACTCACCTACAACAACAACTATTTCAACGACAGCTTCCAGGGCATTCCCGTCGGAGGCTATACAAAGTGGATCGAGAACATGCTTGAAGGGATCGAAGTCAGGACCGGCGTTGATTTCCTTGAGAACAGGGAAGAACTTTCGGCACTTGCCGACAAGATCATCTACTCGGGCATGATCGACGAGTTCTACGGCTATGAGCTCGGAACACTGGAATACAGGAGCCTCAGATTCGAGACCGAGTATCTTCCCGATGTGGACGATTACCAGGGCAATGCGGTCATCAACTACACCGATGCCGAGACGCCGTTCACCAGGATCATCGAGCACAAGCATTTTGAATTCGGAACCGGAAAGGGTACTGAAGTTACACGTGAGTATCCGGCAGAGTGGAAGAAGGGCGATGAGCCTTACTACCCGCTCAACAACGACAGAAATAACGATCTTTACCGCAAGTATCAGGAGCTCGCATCGAAAGACGAGAAAGTCAGATTCGGCGGAAGGCTCGGAAAATACAAGTACTACGACATGGACGACACGATCGCCGATGCCGCAGCCGACTACAAAAAGATAACGGAGTAAAAGAATGAAAGCACTTAAGAAACTTACAACTGCGATCGTCAGCTGTGCATTTATATTGTCTTCGGCTTCTGCGGTTCTTGCAGATGAGACCACGACGGCATCACAGCCTTCCGAGACCGCTACGTCTTCTGAGACTCAGGAGACGTTTGACATCTCGAAAATGAAATTTGAGACCATGTACGGCAACCAGATCCAGGATTTCCTCGGACACCAGTATGTTTTCGAAGGCCAGAAGATCCCTGTTGCCGAGTCAAATTTCTATTTCCTCCAGACGTTCCTGCAGGAAACGCGTCGAAAAATCGTACAGCCCGAGGGTATTGAGCTCGCGCGAATAGGCCAGGTCACGTCGGACTGCGCCTGACTGCGCGAAGAGCGCCGTTCCCGGCATGGCCAGCATCGCCAATATCGTCAAATAGCGGAATCTGTTCAGCATAATTTCTCCGGCAGAGTCGTTTTATGGGTATCTCTAAAAAATTGAGGCGCCCTTATATAGATAAGCGAAAACGTCAAAAAAACAGTGCTTCATATTATACTACGGTTTTAGCCGATTGTCAAGCGTATTTTGTCATGCTTTTT
>JAFZKM010000070.1 GCA_017553665.1 Lachnospiraceae bacterium | reverse complement strand
GACAGTTCGTATTACCTGAGAGTTTTCAAATACGACCGGGACGATCCGTATATAACATTTGAATGATATAGTCATAAAGCCGTGGGGACGGTTCATTTTGCAGCGTACTTCGTTACCAAAAGAACCGTCCCCACGGCTTTAAAAGAACCGTCCCCACGGCTTTATGACTATATCATTCAAATGTTATATACGGATCGTCCCGGTCGTATTTGAAAACTCTCAGGTAATACGAACTGTCGTCGCCGTCGAACTTCATATACAGGCACATCGTGGCATCCGCCTTATTAGCGGGCATATCCACTACAAATCTGCACATCTCGCCGGGCTCCAGAACAGCTCCGTACATGAACGGTCCGGGTTCCCAGCCGCTCTCCTCGGTCGAAGGGTCATAGCCGCTCGCGGGCTCATGAACCTCGATCTCGACCGAACGCCAGCAGGAATTGACCAAGATCAGCTCTTTAGGATCGTTCCAGGGACAGGTTACCCATTCATTGTCGGTCTCATCGACCAGCCCCCAGCCCAGTCTGTCGCATTCCTCGGAAAGTTCCGCGTCCGGATCGGCGATCGCGACGATCCATCTTCCGGCCCCCGCTTCGTCCACAAGCTTCTGAAGCTCTTCGGGAAGCTCCCGGGGCTCATCAACGGTCAGCCCCAGGCTCCACCACCAGGCTTCTTTTCCGTATACGAGCGATGCGCCGGCCATAGTCCCGTCATCGTAAGTTATCGCGATATCTTCGTACAGTATTCCGTCTTCGGGTATGCAGTATAAGTAACTGTCGCCGTCACCTTCATATTCGACCGATACGAACGAACCGTATTCGTTTTTGTAGAAAACGCCTCTTCCGCGCTTTATGTCGGAATCGCTGTCGGGAATCTCTCTGATCCTCTCGACATTATATGCGTTATCGAAGGTCACATAGATAAACTCATATTCATCCGAAGCTCTCCATTCCCAGCCTTCGATCTCACCGCTCTCGCAGTACCAGGTTCCGATGAAATCACTGTAGCTTGCGGAAGCTTCGTCAGCCGGTTCATCGGTGGGTAAAGGCTCGGCCGTAGGTTCCGCGGTAGGCTCGGGAACCGGAGTCGGCTCTGCAGTAGGAGTGGGCGCTTTTGTCGGCGCTGCGGTGGGCGTATTTACCGCCTCTGTAGGCGCCTTGGTCGGCTCCGCGTCCGTTTTCCCGCCCTTTGAGCAGGCCGCGGCAAAAACCATCACCGCGATCAGGATAACAGCTGTCAGCTTCTTCATCACTCTGTACCTCACAAAGCTTTATTTCATAACAAGGGTGTAAATACGGCCCTTAACGTAGATCTCCTTAATGACCGTTCTGCCCTCGGCAAGACGCTTGATATTCTCGTCCGCCCATACCTTGGCCTTAACCGATGCCTCATCCTCCTCGCGGCCTACCTTAACGGTGGACTTAACCTTACCGTTGACCTGGATCGCGATCTCTATCTCGTCCTCACGTGCAAGCTCCTCCGAATACTCGGGCCATTTCTCGTAAGCGATGGTGTCGGTATGTCCGAATTTCTGCCAGATCTCCTCGCCGATATGGGGAGTGATCGGGCTGAGCATCTTGATGAGGCCTTCAGCGTACTCCTTAGGGCATGAACCCTTCTTGTATACAGCATTTACAAAGATCATCATCTGGCTGATCGCGGTATTGAACGCAAGTGCCTCATAGTCCGAAGTAACCTTCTTGACCGTCTGATGGTAGATCTTTGTGAGCTCGCCGTCATCGGAATCGGTGAGATTGCCGGGCTCGGTGAAGAAATTCCATACACGGTTAAGGAAACGTCTCGCGCCCTCAACGCCCTGCTTGCTCCAGGGCTTCGAAACCTCAAGAGGTCCCATGAACATCTCATAAAGCCTTAAGGTATCCGCGCCGTAATCACGCACGATATCCGAAGGATTGACAACGAATTCGGGGAAACGCTTACCCATCTTTATGCCGTTCTCGCCGAGGATCATGCCCTGGTGAACGAGCTTCTTGAAGGGCTCCTTTGTAAATGTAAGGCCCTTATCGTAAAGGTAGCGGTTCCAGATTCTTGAATAGATAAGGTGTCCGACAGCATGCTCGGGTCCGCCGATGTAAAGGTCAACGGGCATCCAGTGCTTTAAGAGCTCGGGATCCGCGAACTGCTTATCGTTGTGAGGATCGATATAGCGGAGGAAATACCAGCTCGAGCCTGCCGAACCGGGCATGGTCGATGTCTCGCGGGTACCCTTTACTCCGTTGTGGTCGTATTTCTTCCACTCGGTCGCGCCCTCAAGAGGAGCCTTTCCGTTGTGGCCCTTATAGTCCTCGAGCTCGGGAAGAACAAGCGGGAGCTCGTCATCGTCAAGTACATGGATATTGCCGTCTTCGGTGTAAACGATAGGCATCGGCTCGCCCCAGTAGCGCTGGCGGGCGAAGATCCACTCGCGGAAATGATAGTTGACGGTGCGCTTCGCAACGCCCATCTTTTCAAGCTTAACGGTAATGGCTTCCTTGGCTTCCTCAACGGTCATTCCGGTGAATTCCTCGGAGTTGATGAGCTTGTAGCCCTTGCCGAGATAATCCTGTTTCTCGAGCGCGTGGCCGCTTACGTCGATATGTCCGTCCTTTTCATTGCCGTCGATTACCTGGAGCATATCGATATTGTGCGCGATCGCGTACTCAAAGTCACGCTGGTCATGTGAAGGAACAGCCATAACCGCGCCGGTTCCGTAATTCGCGAGAACGAAGTCGCCGATGAAGAGCTCCGCTTCCCTGCCGTTGACCGGGTTGATGCACTTAACGCCCTCAAGCCTGCAGCCGGTCTTGCCCTTATTGAGCTCGGTGCGGTCCATGTCGTTCTTTTTCTTGGTCTCTTCGATGTAAGCCTTAACCTCGTCCCGGTTCTTGATGCGGGGCATAAGGTCCTGAACAAGCTGTCCGTCGGGAGCGAGAACCATGAATGTGATGCCGTAAATGGTCTCGATACATGTCGTAAAGATCGAGAACTCGCCGCCTCCCACAATCTGGAACTTTACTTCTACACCTGTAGACTTTCCGATCCAGTGGCGCTGCATATCCTTCGTGGACTCGGGCCAGTCGATCTCTTCGAGGCCCTCAAGGAGCTTCTCCGCGAACGCGGGCTGGTTGATGACCCACTGCTTCATGTTCTTGCGGATAACGGGATAGCCGCCGCGCTCGGACTTGCCGTCGATGACCTCATCGTTCGAGAGCACTGTTCCGAGCTCCTCGCACCAGTTAACGGGCATGTCGATGTACTTCGCGTAACCGTCAAGATAGAGCTGTTTGAAGATCCACTGTGTCCAATGATAGTATTCGGGATCGCTCGTCGCGATCATCTTCGACCAGTCATAATCGAAGCCGAGCTCTCTGAGCTGCTTCGAGAAGGTCTTGATATTCTCCTGGGTAAAGCCGTCGGGATGATTTCCCGTCGTAACCGCGTACTGTTCCGCGGGAAGACCGAAGCTGTCGTATCCCATCGGATGAAGCACGTTGTAGCCCTGCATGCGCTTCATGCGCGATACGATATCCGTAGCGGTGTAGCCCTCGGGATGTCCCGCGTGAAGTCCTACGCCCGAAGGGTAGGGGAACATATCAAGCGCGTAGAATTTGGGCTTTGAAAAATCCCAGACGTCTGTCTTGAAGGTCTCATGCTCCTCCCAGTATTTCTGCCATTTTCCTTCTATTTCCGAATGTATGTATTCTGACATAATATAAAACCTGTCCTTTCAATGTTTTTATTTATTGAGCATGGTGATGTCCACATGCGTGTAAGGTCTCGTGATATTCTCCCTGTCAAAGGCCTTCTTGATGTTCTCTTCCATGTCGAAGTAAACATCCCAGTAATCGGCGCTCTGGCACCATACCCTGAAGGTATAGTCAAGGGAACTTGAGCTGTGGTTTTTTAGTCGTACGAACGGGGCGGGGTCCCGTAGGACTTTCTCGTGCGCGTTCGCCACCTGCAATAGGACGTTCTTCACCTTGTCGATATCATCGTCATAGCCTGCGCTGATAGTCAGGTCGACACGCCTCGTGGTCTTTGCCGAATAGTTCGTGATGCTGGAATTCGTCAGCGATCCGTTCGGGACCGTAACGGTCTTATTGTCCACCGTAACAACGATCGTGTAAATGATCGTGATATCCTGAACCACGCCCGCTACTGCGCCGCTCTCGATATAATCTCCAACCTTGAAGGGCTTGAAGAACAGTATCATCAGGCCTCCGGCAAAATTGCTCAGAGTGCCCTGCAGCGCCAGACCGATCGCTACGCCTGCCGACGCGAAGATCGTCATGAACGATGCGGACGGAATACCCCAGGTAATGCACGCGCTCGCGATGACCGCCGCATACAGGATAACCTTCAGGAAGCTCCTGATAAAGCTCTGTACTCCCGGATCTATCTTCAGAATGCTCTTTCTGTTCGCGACAAACTTAACTATCCAGTTTGCCAGTTTCAGGCCGACGATCAGGATTATCAGACCCCATAGCAGATTAAGCCCCACGGTGGTGCCCAACTGTGAGATGTACTGAATGAATTCGTCCATGATGTCTACCTCCTTTATGCTTTATTCTGCTCCCGCAGAGTTTTCTCCGTTCTCTCCCTCTTCTCCTTCTTCCTCTTCGGGCAGAGGAAGCTCGCCCTCCAGCGCGTACTTGATGGCCGGCCATGTGGTGGTCAGCTCATCACCGCACTTCCAGGCGGCGATACCCGCGACTCCGAATGTCCTGGCCGCGTAGGTCTTTGCCTTCAGGCTCTCGTCATCCTCGAGCCAGATCTTAAAGCGCTTTGCGCCGGAATTCCACTCGGCGTAGTACTGGCCTTCCGCTGCCTTCCAGGTAAGCTCGGCTCCCGCTTTCTTTACGCGGGCCGCTGCAGCCGCCATGTTCGGAGTTTCCTCGACATAAATATTGCCGTTGTCGATCTTCCATAACCGGGTATAGAAAGGCACGCCCATGATCACGCGGCTCATGTCTGCCTTTGCCGCTGTGTTCGCGGCTGCGTTCGTGAACCAGTCGAGCGCCGATACGGAGCCCGCCTCGGGCGATCCGGCATAATGCTGATCATAGCCCATGATAATGATATAGTCAATGATCCTCGACTGCTCGGCCAGATCATAATATGCATTGTAATTCTCGGGAACGTAATTGTCCACCGAAAGTATTATCCCGTCCGCGCGGCACTTTACCGAAAGTTCGCGCAGGAACTCGATGAAATATACTCCGCTGTCGACTTTGAGCATCTCGAAGTCGATGTTCACTCCGTCAAAACCGTATTCATGAACGCTCGCGATAATGTTGTCGATCAGGGCCGTCCTCGATGCCGTCGAGGAAAGCACGGCGTGGCTGTCCTCGGTACAGGTGAACTGTCCCTCGATCGTGTCGTTCTTGTACAAGGCCCAGACCTTCAGGCCCAGCTCATGAGCCTTAGTGACATATTCTTTGGTCGCGTAGCTCAACATTTCTCCGTCCGTACCGGTAAGGAAGAACCAGGTCGGGGAAATGACGTTCATGTCGGGCGCATTCGCGGCTTCCTCGGTCAGATATCCGAGGCTGTCCTTCGTATACAGCAGCTGCCAGCCGAGATATACCTTGTCGGCATAGATCAGGTGCGTGTACTCGGGCCATTTGAACTCTCTGAAGACCGGATCGGCGTAATAGCTGTCCGTCAGGCACTTCTCAAGGATATAGCCCCTGACGCCGGTCTCGCTCATG
>JAFZKM010000069.1 GCA_017553665.1 Lachnospiraceae bacterium | reverse complement strand
GTCACCGCAAATAAAAATCCTGTTGCATTTTTCACAAAAATACAGTATAATAATTAGACCAAAGATGATTCGAGGTGATGTCTGTGGACGATAAGAAATATACTCCTCTCCTTCCTTTTCAGGATCTGCTCAAGGATGGGTTTGTTATCTATGATAACGTTACTTACAGACGTGACGTGGATCTGACCGAGAAAGAGATAGTGAATAATCACAGCGACTGCATGATAAAATACTATTCGACTACTATAAACGAACCCATAAAGATCGGCGGCGATTGAGCCGCCGGTCTTTTTTTGTCATTTATACTTCATCACAGACTTGCAGTATGTAGAATTTCAGATAATACGAGTCCCCGCCCTCCCACAGTATCGGGTGGTCGGGTCCCTGGGTGCGGTACTCTACCTGCCTGATGCGCTTATGCGCGTCCTTCGCGGCCTTCGCGATCGTATCGTAGAAAGTCGCCGGATCCATGAAGTGCGAGCATGAGCATGTGCAGAGATATCCGCCGTTCTTTACAAGCTTCATCCCGCGCAGATTGATCTCCTTGTAACCCCTGACCGCGTCCTTTATCGAGCTTCTCGACTTTGTAAAAGCGGGCGGATCGAGTATCACTACATCATAGCTCTTCCCCTCTTTGATCAGGTTCGGAAGCAGGTCGAACACATCGGTGCATACGAAATCTATCGTGTTCTCAAAGCCGTTCAGCGCAGCGTTCTCGCGTGCCTGCGAAATAGCAGTTTCGGAAATGTCAGCAGCCGTAACCTTCTTTGCCCCGCCCTTCGCGGCATTCAACGCGAAAGAGCCTGTATGCGTAAAGCAGTCAATTACCTCGGCATCCTTGCAGAGCCTCTGGATAGCTAGTCTGTTGTATTTCTGGTCAAGGAAGAAGCCGGTCTTCTGTCCGTCCTCTACATCGACATTAAAGCGTATTCCGTTCTCGCAGATCTCGACCTTTGTATCAAAAGGCTCACCTATAAAGCCCTTAGAGCGCTCCATGCCCTCGAGCTCACGTACCTTCGCGTCTCTTCTCTCATATATCCCGCGTATGGTGATCCCGTCTTCTGCCAGCACTTTCTTCAGTTCATCAAGAATACGGGGCTTTAATCTGTCAATACCGAGAGCCAGCGACTCAACGACAAGTACATCCGAGAATTTATCGACCACGATTCCGGGCAGGAAATCAGCCTCGCCGAATATCAGACGACAGCATGAAGTATCACAGACCTTCTTGCGGTATTCCCATGCGTCCCGTACGCGCTTTACTATCAGCTCGTCGATATCGACGTCCTTTGTCCTGCGCGCGAGCAGCCTCACCGTGATCTTCGATCTGCGGTTGATGTAGCCTGTTCCGAGGAAATATCCGTCGAAATCAAGCACATCTATGATATCACCGTCATTGATCCCCTCGGGGATCTCAGCGATCTCATTGTCATAGATCCAGAGTCCGCCGCTCTTTATCGTACGGCCTTCGCCTTTTTTAAGCTTTATGCATTCTCTCATATTATCTTCCTTTATGATCAATTAAAACCTGCAGCTGCGTTATTCCTTATACCGTTTCTTTTTCTTCGTCAGCGATCTGCTCTTCTGTTTTTTTCTTCTTCGTGAAAACTACGAGCTTACTCAGCACATAGTTCAGAATGATAACAATTACCGTGGTTATCGCTTTCGCCACTCCTCCCGTCAGCCCAAGGAAATCGGCCGAAAGGAAGCTCAATGCGCCTCCTCCTGCCTTTGACAGGGCAAACAGTCCGTCGGGGAGGAAGGTCTCGAAAAGTCCCGTAAATATCCTCGCGGCATAAAACTTTACAAGTTCCGCCCATACGGAATTGTCCGTCTTCTCGAAAACAAAGCGTCTGTTCGTGATGAACGCGAACAGTACCGCGGCGAACCATGCAATTCCATTTGCCGCTGAGGTCTGAAAGCCGGGCTCATTCAGCCCGAAAACACGCTGGCAGAGGAATGTCACACCCCAGTTCACCACGGTCGTGGCGACGCCAAATATCAGGTACATTATTATCTCTCTGCTGAATAACTTCGAAAAAAGCTTTTTTATCATAAAAAAACCTCCGTGAATTCCGAAAGCACTTGTTAAATCCTAATTCGATATGTATAATAGTAATATAAAAGAGGAGGATTATCAATATGAGTCTCGTTGTTAAAAACATTATGGAAGATATGGTTGAGCGCAAGCTTGACTCCATGATGCCGCAGCTTGATGTATGCAGCTGCGAGATCTGCCGTACCGATATTCTCTGCTACGCTCTTAACCGTCTTAAGCCGAAATACGTTGCTACATCGCAGGGTGAGCTTCTTTCGAAGATCGATTCACTGAGTGCCACCTTTGATATCGCGATCATTACTCAGATCTCCGCTGCCGCGCAGGTAGTAAAAGAGTTTCAGAGACATTCATAATGCAAATAGTGCCCTCCCAAAACGGAGGGCTTTTTCAATGAAAAATGCGCATTCCGGAAAACTGAATGCGCATTGCTCTTAGAAATATTTCTTATTGCCCCAAAGGTTGCTCTTCTTAAGTTCCACATATTCGTTGTACGCCTGCTCGAGTATCTGCTTTTCGTTCGCGAACTTCAGCAGATGATAGGCCTCGTGGTACTTGTAGTAACCGGAGTCACAGAAGTATTCCTCTCTCTGTGGTTTGCTGTAATAACTGTCAGACATCATAAGG
>JAFZKM010000068.1 GCA_017553665.1 Lachnospiraceae bacterium | reverse complement strand
GGTACCGGTAAGGGCAAATCTGTGCTCGGCGCGGAGCAGTTTTACCGACTGGGCGTTTAGCGAAGCCGCATTCTTGATGAACTGCGCTTCGTCAAGGAAGATCGTCTCGAACAGGATCTTGCGGTAAAGCGAAACATCCCTTCTCATCAGCGGATAGGACGTGATAACGACATCGTAGTCCGCATAGCTCTCTATCAGCGCCTTTCTGTCGGGCGGCGCACCTGTAACTACGACTGCTTTCATATCGGGGCAGAAATTCGAGATCTCGTCCATCCAGTTATAAACGATCGAAGAAGGACAGACGATCAGGAAATGCGCGGGCGTGCCTTTCTCTTCCGTGCGCTGCTTCACGGCCTTCATGTACACAATGGTCTGGAGTGTCTTTCCGAGACCCATATCATCGGCCAGAATACCGCCGAGGCAGTTCTTCGCGAGCGTCATCAGCCATCTGTATCCGACCTCCTGATATCCCCTCAGCGTCGCGTTAATACCGTCGGGCAGTTCAAATACTTCGTTCTCCGCATTGCGGATATTGTCAATGAGCTTGACGAAGTCGGAATTACGCTCAACATTGAAGCCGCATTTATCGAGAGCGTCGTTCAGATAGAACGCGTTGCTCTTGCTTAAGCGTATGCCGCTGCGTCCGATGTTCTTCGATGAAACGCCCAGATTGTCCAGGATGTCCATCAAATGCTCGAAACCGTCGTCCTGCAGGTTGATGAAGCTGCCGTCCTGCATGCGGTAATACTTCTTGCGCACGCGAAGCGAACGGAACAGGCTCTGCAGCTCGTCCGCGTCCATATCCGCGTAATTGAAATCCATTTCGAGAAGGTCCATGTCGGAGCTGACCCTGAGTCCGATATTGAAGCCGCTTCCCGAAACGACTCTGAGCTTCCTGAACTCGTCGGAATAATAAAGCTCCGCTTCCGCCGAAAGATCGGAAATATCTCCGGTCAGGAAATCATATATCCCGGACTCGCTCTTTAACAGATAGAAGCCCGATCTCGCCTCAAAACCGCGGCTTTCGAGGAGGTCCGTAAGCTCGCCCTCCTTATTCTTGTCGCGCGTAATGATATAGTAATCGCTCTTGGGGTTCTCGAACGAATTAAACTCAAAATCGCCGTAGATAAAGTGCACCTCGGCCTTGATCGAATTCACGTAACGGTCAAAGTAAATGCTGCATTTAAGCTCGGGCGCGATGTAACGGTCCTGCAGCTCCTCGGGGATCTCGATATCCATGCTGTCGCCGATCTTCGGCAATACTTCCTCAAGGAAACGCTGCTTGTTCTCTCCGCGGAAAATGAGCGCGGGCTTATCAGGTCCGAGGTTATTGAAGAAAGGCGCGTAATTGCGCTTAAAACGGGCGTCGGGCATGAATACCGCGCCGTTGTAGTAGATCAGGTCTCCCGTCTTCGCGAGCGGTATTACGGCCTCTTTGTCGCGGTAATCGAGCACTATCGCGTCATCCACGATATCAAGATCGTATTTGATGTTGGGGTTCTGATTAAAGACGCGGACGTTCTCGTAAGTATTGTCATAGAGTTTGAGCGTGAACGAATACTTTCCCACGATCTTCAGCAGCTTCAGCAGAAGCGTCTGCGTGAGCATCATCCTCGAACGCTCGAAAACCTTCATCGTCGAGCTGTCCTCGTCCATTCCGAGTATCTCGAGCACCTCAATGATAAAGTCGAGGATCTCCTGGGATGACTTGTCGAATTCGCTCTCGTAATAGATAAATTTGAATTCCTTGCCGAGGATTATATCCTGTTTGCCGATATAATCGAGGACAAAGCGCTTTATATTCTGGATCTTATAGAGACGGTCATGGCCGCACTTGAGTGAAAGGAACGCGTTGCCTTCGGCGCTGCCGAGGATCTGGGGCACGGTGATCTCGGGCTCGATGTGATAGATCTCCATCGGGCATACCGTGTCCTCCTGCCCCCTGAAGAAATCAAGGCACGCGCAGGCACGTCTGTCCTCGGGGTTCGCGAGCTTCCCCATCTTCTCTTTTTCCTGATGCTTCAGGATGCTTAAGAAACCGGCAATGACATGGCGGCACGCGCCCTTTTCCCTGGCCGCTTCCGCGCAGTTGCAGGTATAGGTGAGGCCCTTTTCCTCGTCCTCGCCCAAAGTCACCGTATATTCAAAATTGTCCAGAACACTGCATCGGATAAGTCCTGTCGATCTCTGGATCTGAACGTTTCTGACCGCACCGCTCCTGAACAGCTGGGTACCCCTCAGATATACCTGACTTCCCGAGGCTATGCCTCTTAGCATGGTCCTGTTTAATTCCTGCATTATCAGACTGCCTTTCCTCTGAATAGATCGCCTTCGCGTATCCTCCGGTCAACGGTTACATGTATGATCTGCGAAGCGTGCGGACAGCTCTCCATCCGCTCGCCCTGCTCGTTGGTTATCGAAATGACTTTTGTCTGTTCGCACAGTATCTTTCCGGGCGCGAGTATCTCAAGGCTGTCGCCCACGCAGAACTTGTTCTTCTGCTCGAGCACTCCGGTAAATGTCCCGTCGGCGTTCTCCGTTACGGTCCTCACCGTCCCGTAATAGACATATTCCTTCACGTATGTGCTGTTCTCATATACCATCGAATCGGTTCCGGGCTTTCCGAAATAGAAGCCTGTCGTGAACCTGCGATTCGTGCACTTCCCGATCTCATCGAAATAAACGGGAATATTCCTCTTATACTCTTCGGGATCCTCGAAAAAAGTATCGATCGCGTTCCTGTAGGCTCTCGCCACCGTGGCCACATACAGCGCGGTCTTCATCCTGCCCTCGACCTTCAGCGAGTCGATCCCGGCATCCACTATCTCGGGGATGTGGTCGACCATGCAGAGGTCTTTTGAATTAAAGATGAAAGTGCCTCTCTCGTTCTCAAAGACTGGCATATATTCGCCCGGGCGGGTCTCCTCCGTCAGATAATACCTCCATCTGCAGGGATGCGTGCATTCGCCGAGATTCGCGTCGCGGCCCGTCATATAGTTGCTCAGCAGGCATCTGCCCGAATATGAAATGCACATCGCGCCGTGAATGAAGCTCTCTATCTCCATGCCGTCCCCGATATGCTCACGGATCTGCCTTATCTCAGACAGGCTCAGCTCACGCGCCGAAACTACTCTTTTCGCGCCCTGTTCTTTCCAGAAATCGTAGTCCATGTAGTTGACATTATTGACCTGGGTGCTGATATGCCTCTCGACGGAAGGAGCGTATTTCTTAGCGAGCATGAAAACGCCGGGATCCGATATTATGAGTCCGTCGGGAGCCATCGTCTCGAGCTCCTTCATGTATTCCGCAATGCCGTCGAGATCATGATTATGCGCCGTGATATTGACCGTAACATAGACCTTCCGGCCGCGCTCATGGGCATATGAAATACCCGCGATCATGTCCTCTTTCGGGAAGTTCTTCGCCTTCGCGCGGAGTCCGTACATATCTCCTCCGATATACACGGCGTCGGCGCCGAAATCGATTGCCGTCTTCAAAACTTCAAGGCTGCCCGCAGGCATCAAAAGTTCGGGTTTCTTCATAATGTCCTTTCAAGTACCAGTGAAACCGCGAGTCCGTCTCCGATCGGCAGGATCACGGTCTGAAGCCGCTCATCGTGGGTGATATCGTACAGATAATCCCTCATCCTCATGTGGATCGTACGGTCTCTGCGTTCTATCGAGAATTTTGACTCGGCAATGCTGCCTTCAAGCAGTACATTGTCGGTGAGAAGCATCCCGCCGGCAGGCAGGAGCTTAAGGATATCGGGAAGCCACGCGGGATACTGCCCCTTCGCGGCGTCAAGGAAGATCATGTCGAAGGTCCTGCCCTCGGATATGAGCTTTTTCAGGCTCTCTCCGGCGTCTCCCTCGATCAGCTTTATCCGCTCATGTCCTTCCAGGTTTTTCCTCGCATGTACGAGCCTCATCTCGACCTTCTCGAGCGTCGTGATCTCACAGTCGGACGGCGCGTACTCATGCATATATAATGTCGAGAAGCCGACCGCAGTCCCGATCTCCAGGACTGCTTTCGGCTTTTGACTGGTCAGCATAAACCGCAGATATCTCTGCGTATCGCGTCTGATGATCGGCACGCCTTCGGCCAGAGCCCATTGCTCCAGCTGCCTGAGGTACGCGGGCTCGTCACCGTCGAGCGATTCCAGATACTTGGTTATGTGTTCGTTTACGATCATGGCGTCGATTCCACATCCTCCACCGTTGTTTCGGCATCAATGGACTGTCCGTAGTCAGTTATGATCTTCAGTATATCGTCATAGGTCATGGAAGTGTTCAGCACAAAGGTGCCGGGCATGACCTCATAATCCTTCAGCTTAAGCTTCAGGTAGAAGGAATACTTGCTCGTAACGAGCTTCGCGTCCTCGAGCTTGCTCGCGATGTTCATCGAGCTCTCACCCTTCAGTATCGTGATCTTAACATCTCTTCCGGGCGCGGCTTCAACGCTCGTATTTCCAAAAAGCTGGTACGCGAAATCATAGCTGTAGCCCGCAGCCTTCTTGATCCCATATACCACCACCGCGTAGAAAATGATCGCAATACCGATCGTCAGTATTCCAAGCGCGATGTTCAGCAGTACGCGTACCGCCTTGTTCGACCCTGACGAGGTCTTTGATTTTGCCATATTATCACATCTTTCCGTATCTTACTTATACTTCCATGATCACGGGAAGGATGACCGGGCTTCTGCGCATCCTCTTCCAGAGGTAATCGCTCAGCTCATCCTTAACCCTGTTCTTGATCCTGCTGTAATCCGTGATGTTCCTGCAATAGCAGTCATCGAGCGCGCTGTTCACGACATCGGTGAGTTCCTCGATAAGCTCCTCCGATTCGCGCATGTAAACGAAGCCTCTCGAAATGATATCGGGTCCCGCCACGATCTCGTGCGTCTCCTGCTCGATCGCCATAACGACCATGATCAGACCTGCTTCGGAAAGCATCTGTCTGTCGCGCAGGACAACATTGCCTACATCGCCGACTCCGAGACCGTCTACCATGAGTCCGCCCACCTGAACGTGTCCGGTGATCGCTCCGCGCTCATCGTTGAGCGAGAGTACATCTCCCGAATTCAGGATGAACTCGTTCTCCTTCGGGATACCCATCGCAACCGCGATCTCACGCTGCATCGAAAGATGTCTGTATTCGCCGTGGACCGGGATCGCGTACCTGGGCTTCGTGAGCGCGTAGATAAGTTTGATCTCCTCCTGGCTCGCGTGGCCCGAAACATGGGCGTCCGAATAAATAACCTTCGCTCCCTTCTGAGAGAGCTCGTTTATAACCTTCGTGATGTTCTTTTCATTGCCCGGGATGGCCGAAGAACTGAAGATAACTACGTCACCGGGCTTAAGCGTAACCTTCTTGTGGATGTTCGACGCGATCCTCGAAAGCGCTGCCATGGCCTCTCCCTGGCTGCCCGTCGTGATGAGAACAAGCTTATCATCGGGATAATTCTTCATGGTCTCGATCGGGATGATCGTGGTATCCTTTGCCTTAATATATCCGAACTCAATGGCCATCGAAATGACATTCACCATGCTGCGGCCTTCGATAACGACCTTCCTGCCGAACTTCTCCGCGGAATTGATGATCTGCTGCACACGGTCGACATTCGATGAGAAGGTCGCGACAATGATCCTGTTCTGCGCGTTATCGGCGAAAATGGTATCAAAGGTCTTTCCGACCGTCTTCTCTGACATCGTAAATCCGGGCCTCATCGCGTTCGTCGAATCGCACATGAGCGCGAGAACGCCCTTCTTTCCGAATTCCGCGAATCTCGCAAGATCGATCGTCTCTCCGTATACGGGAGTAAAGTCGACCTTAAAATCTCCGGTGTGGATAACGGTTCCCGCGGGTGAATGGATGGCCAGAGCGCATGCGTCCGCGATGCTGTGGTTCGTCCTGATGAATTCCACCCTGAAATCGCCGAGGTTGATGTTCTGGCCGTAAACAACGGTCTTCAGCTTCGCCTTCTTCGGAACCGGATGCTCTTTTAATTTGTTCTCGATAAGGGCCACGGTAAGCCTGGTCGCGTAAACGTTGACCGGGATCTCGTTCAGCACGTAGGGAAGGGCTCCGATATGGTCCTCATGTCCGTGCGTGATGACAAAACCCTTAACTTTATCAATATTCTCCTTAAGGTACGATACGTCCGGAACCACCAGGTCGATGCCCAGCATATCGTCCTCTGGAAACGCGATGCCGCAGTCCACGACTATGATCGAATCTTCATATTCGAAAGCCGTGATGTTCATACCTATCTGTTCAAGTCCCCCGAGCGGTATGATCTTCAGGGATGACTTATTCTCTGTTTCTTTTTTCTTGCTCATATTCTCCTAAACTTATAACCGGCCGCATGCGCGTACTTCAAGTTATCAGTCCTCTTCGGGGACAAGATCCACTTCCCCGTCCAGAAGTTCTTCAAGAAGCCCCGCTACGGCTTCGATCTCTTTTTCATCTTCTACAAATTCGTATGTAAGGTCTTTGTCGGAACTCTTCGCGACCTGCTTCATGATGTAGGCCATGGCCTCCTCATCGTCCTCGTCCTCGCTCTCGGTCACCAGCAGGTAAGTGGTGCCGTTCAGCTTCGCTTCCTCAATAACGAAGAACTCGACCTTCTCTCCGTTCTCTCCGGTAAAAAGTATCTTCTCCATCTGTGCTCCTTCTAATGCGGCAATAACGCCGTGTCAACGCAGTCCGGGGTTTGCGTCAAGGTAATTCTGAAGTATCAGGGACGCCGCGAGCTTATCTACCACCTGCGCCTTCTCGGTGTAGTCAAGCCCTGCCTCGTCAAGGACTCTGTGCGCCTCAACGGTAGTCAGGCGCTCGTCCCACATAACGGTCTCGAGTCCGGTACGCCTCTTCACATCCTCCGCGAATGCCCTACATGCGGCAGCGCGCTCACCTTCGCTGCCGTCGAGACGCTTCGGGAGTCCGACAACGATCCTCCCGGCGCCGTACTCCCGGCATATCTCCTCTATGCGCGCAAATGTCTGGCGCAGCTTATTCTCATGCTTCCTGCGTATGGTCTCCAGCGGCTGCGCGGTAATGAGCAGCTCGTCGCTTACGGCCACGCCGCAGGTCATGGCTCCGAAATCAAGTCCGATAATTCGCATGCAATGTCCTCTGATCAGCTGTTCTGTGCGTCAAAATGTGTACGGATGTACTCGCGGAGCAGCTCCTCGATGATCTCATCGCGCTCAACGCGCATGATCTGGCTGCGGGCTCCGTTATGATTCGTAATGTAAGTGGGATCTCCCGACATGATGTATCCCACGATCTGGCTTACGGGATTGTAGCCCTTCTCGGTCAATGCCACATAGACGCTGTCGATCGTGTCTTTAACGATCAGGTTCGCGTCATTCTGGATCTTAAAATACTGTGTGTTTGAATTTCCCAGCATTATATACCTTCTTTCCGGCCGCTTCCGGCCAAAAACCTTATCAATTCATTATATCTCACAAAATGCCTTTTTTCAATCCCAAAAGATATTCTCCGTTTAAAAAGCCGCGCGTGCGGACCGTTACAAAACGGTTGACCGGGTCCTCTTCAAACTCATCGCGAGCGATCGCGACGTTCACATAACGCGCGGTCAGTCCCGTATAATAGTCTTTCCCGTCAATGTTCTGAAGGCTTTCGATCAGAACCGTCTCTTCTGCATCGGCAAACTGTTCCATGAAGTCATGATGGTTT
>JAFZKM010000067.1 GCA_017553665.1 Lachnospiraceae bacterium | reverse complement strand
TCCTGCACTCACTCATCTTTACACTCCCGTTATTCCATATCTGTCCTGTTAAAATGTCCCGTTAAATATCTCTGATAAGCTCCTCCGCTTTTTCAAATTCAATGCTTTTGATGTATTCTCTGATCCGGTCGAATATCGCGTCTTTGCCTCTGACAGCCTCCAGCTCGTCGACAAATTTCAGCGCCGGCGACTGGTTGCCCAGCTGCACCGCTTCAAGCAGATCCGCGCGGATATCCTGCTCTTCCCTGGGCTTCTCTTCCGATGTCTCTTCCTTTACGAGGCTCGGCCTGATCTTCTCAAATTCCGCAAGGAACTCCTTCAGTCCCTCGATGACCCTGTTCCACTTCATGATAAAGAGCGGAAGGGCCGAGATCACGTATTCCTTATCCGCGTAATTCGCCCTGCGCTCAAGGCGTCTCGCAGAATAGAAAAGGTCCTCCGCGCCGACATTTCCGGCATTGCCCTTGATCGAATGCACAAGGATCGCGGCCTTTTCAAAATCATCGTTCGCGATCGCGGTCTTCAGATTCTCGACGGTCTCCGCGGTATTTTTGATGAAATACTCCGCAATCCTCGCCATCTGCAGAATGTCGCCGCTCAGGTGCTTCAGCGCGAGCTCGAAGGAAATATCGTGCTGCTTGAGCAGGTTGTCCAACGAACGGCGCACCTCATCGGGAACCTCCGCCTGCACATCGCCGTTCACCTGCGTCACGAGCTGCGCGGGCAGATGCTTCAGCAGCGCGTTCTCCAGCAATACGCTGTCTATCGGCTTTAAGAGATAATCGTCAAAGCCTTTGTCAAAGAACATCTGCTTCTTCTCGGGCGTGGCGTCCGCGGTAAGCACTATGACCGGCACCTTGCGCTTCTTCGCGCGATCCATGTCCCTCAGATGCTCCATGGCCTCAATTCCGTCGATATCGGGCATCATGTAATCCATCAGCACCAGATCGTAATCCTTCGCCGCGTATTTATCGTAGCAGTCCTCCGCGGAATCCGCGGTGTCCACGGCGACCATAGTGCGCTTAAGGAGCGACTTCAGCACCATGAGGTTCATGTTATTGTCATCGACCGCAAGGATCTTCGCCTCGGGCGCGATGAAGAATCCGTTCGACTCCGCGTACGCGGCGCTGTCCTCGCCGGTTTTGAGCTGCACGTCAAACCAGAACACGCTGCCGACGCCGTACCGGCTCTTTACCTCGATCTTCGTGTCCATCAGGTTCGCGAGCTTGCTCGAGATCGCGAGACCGAGACCCGTTCCCTCGATGCTCCTGTTCCTGATGATATCGGCCCTCTCGAAGCTCTCGAATATCTTCTCGCAGTCTTTTTGCTCGATCCCGCTGCCGGTATCCGA
Organism: Lachnospiraceae bacterium; assembly: GCA_017553665.1. Next base: position 1,176 of record JAFZKM010000067.1, on the reverse strand, counting down.
TACCTCGAACCGAATATGATTCTCGTCTTCCAGCGTCTGAACCGAAAGCACTATCGTGCCTTTTTCCGTGTATTTCAGGGCGTTCGTCAGAAGGTTCGTAAGGATCTGCGAGATCTTCTGGATGTCGCCGCAATAATTCTGAAGCAGCTTTTTGTCCACGTCGAATACGAACTCCAGGCCCTTCCTCTCGGCCTCCTTGCCGAAGAAAAGCGCGAGCGCGCGGACGCTCTTGCGGATATTGAAATTCTCCTCGAAAAGCCTCTCCTTGCCCATATCGATCCTCGAAAGGTCAAGGAACTGATTGACCATGAAGAGGAGCTGCCGTCCCGCATTGTCAACGTTCTGCGCGTATTCATTGATCCTCGTGCTCTCCGACTCGCGCAGGATCATCTCATTCATACCGAGCAGCATATTTATGGGCGTTCTGACCTCATGGCTGATGTTCGCGAGCAGCTCGCTCTTCGCCTTGCTCGACTCCTCCGCGATCCTCTGCTGCTTTCGGTACTCCCTGATATACATCAGGAAAATGGCGCCGATGCCGACCGCCGAGAACAATATGCCCGCCATCTGGTCAAAGAACTGCTTCTCGGCATTTTCAAAAGGAGTCACATACTCCGGATATTTGTACGAGAACCAGCAGACCGCCACATAAAAGAGCGTCTGCAGGATCTCCATCACATACATCAGCACGCCCTTGTACATCAGGAGCGTGAAGACCATTCCGAACGCGAAGAAGTACGGTATCGAGCCGTTCATGCCGCCTGTCTCGAGGAACAGCCACGCGAAAAGTATCGAGAAAATGCCGACCGAAGTGATCAGGTACCCGACCAGATACAGCCTCGTCGTATGCACGAACCATATCAGCAGCACGCTCGCAAGCGCCGCCAGCAGGTTAATGATCGTGCCGGTGTAATCGGACGATGTGAAAATGTCCTGCACCGCGCCGATCAGGCTGACCAGTATCCCCGCGGTGCCGAGCAGCTTGAACATCGAGATGTCCAGCTCGTGCTCATCTATATAGAAGCCTATGACGCGCTTCATCAGCTTTTTCATGTGAGTTCCTCCGAATGGGGTTTTCTATAATAACTTTAGCATAAGGACGGTGGGATGTATACTCACTAAAAGTTACCTTTATGGACACCTTTATGGTCATCTCGCAAGCAAAAGAGAAGCAGC
>JAFZKM010000066.1 GCA_017553665.1 Lachnospiraceae bacterium | reverse complement strand
TAAACTTCTTGTCACGTGTCACGCTGCCCGGCGGTACAAGATCAGCCAGTTCCTGAGCATATTTCCCGGCGATCGGTTTCAGGAGTTCAACATAATTGTCCTCTTCTGCTTTATAGCCTAGCAGGAACGCGTCGCCCTCCTGCGCGTTGAACCCGTTAAGAGGTGCCTCTTCATGATTCTCGCCCGTTAAGTGTGTCAGGTTAGGCGGTTCTGTTATCGCATATCCGTCGATCGTCATCGAACCGTTCGACTGCTTTGTGGCCGCAAGCTTCTCCGCAGGAACTTCGCGGAGTTCGGAAATGCTGTTCGCGCCGAATTCCGCCATTACCTTCTTTCCGGTATTAACTGCCGATTCCATCGATCTGAAGGTATGATACGGTTTCTTCGCGAGCACCGAACTGCTCTCCGCGATCGCGCGTCTGAACAGTCCTTCGGTAAGAGGCGAAACACACAGGGCATTGACACTCGAAGCGCCCGCGGATTCGCCCGCGATCGTGATATTATCAGGGTCTCCGCCAAATGCCGCGATATTGTCATGGACCCATTTCAGGGCTTTGATCTGGTCTAAAAGTCCATAATCGCCCGTAGTTCCGACCGTTGATTCAGCTGCCAGTTCTTCATTCGCGAAATACCCGAACACGCCGAGTCTGTACGCGAAATTCACGAAGATCACGCCCTTCTCCGCGAAGGTCTCACCCCTGTACTCCGTATAATATGACTGTCCCGTGGTGAGCGACCCTCCGTGTACGTAGAATACCACAGGAAGCGGCTCTCCTACATAGTCCGCGGGGCAGTAAACATTCAGGTAAAGGCAGTCTTCTGACTCCTCTTCCCTGTAATTGTCAAAAAGGCTGAAATTGTACTTGTGAAAACCGAATATCTGATATAAAGAGCTGTACAGCGGAGAATTGGCGTTCTGCATCGCCATAGGACCATAGGTATCGCACACCCTGACGCCCTCATAGGGTTCGGGATCCTGCGGCTCCTTCCAGCGCAGTTCACCGACAGGCGCCTTCGCGTAGGGTATTCCCGCGTAAATTTCGACCGTATGGGCCTTATTATAGACACCGGTGAGTTCTCCTTCACTTACGCGGACAATGCCCGTAGCGGCCGTTTTAAAGCCCTCAACTGCAGGCACGCGCTTTACGGGCGGCGCGGTAATGAAATAAATGACCGCCAGCACAGCAAGAAAGCCAAACCAGCATGCCGCTCCGATACCCTTTTTATATTTCTCCTTATCTTTCAGCGAGCGCCTCAGCAATATGAATCCGACGATCGCGGCTGCGGTCAGACACCATCCGATGGCCGTGTTCTTCGACAGCTCGATCAGCACAAAGAATAAAAGGGAAACGACAGTCAATCCGATGATAAAACCGACAGACTTCTTTTTCTTCATATTGCTCCTTTCAAAAGCACTTACATGCGGGTGCCATGGGAACTGCAGTTAACCTTTTTCCGCCTCGATCCTCTCGGCCAGATCCGTCAGATACAGCCATCTCTCGGTCTTCGCCTCGAGTTCAGCTTCCGCGGCGCTCTTCTGCTCCATGAGTTCGTTCAGTTTCGAATAGCTTGTGGCAGATGCCTCTATTTCGGCCTCCAGAGCCTTTATTCTGTCCTCAATGGCCGCAAGGTCATCCTCTATGGTCTCGAACTCCTTCTGCTCATTGTAGGTCATTTTAAGCTTTTTAGGCGCGTTTGCCTTCCATGACGCGGCTCCGGTATTCTGTCCCGGATTGCTTCCGCCGGCGCCGGCTGCATTTCCGCCGCTTTTCGCGCTTTTCCCCGCGGACTCCGCTCCCGCTTCCGTCCGCTCGAGCTCCTTCTCCCTGAAATCCGTGTAATTGCCCTCGGACTGCTCAATCACGCCGTTTCCCCTGAATGCGAAGATGCGGTTCACGAGCTTGTCCAGGAAATATCTGTCATGCGATACCGCGATGATAATGCCTTCAAAGCTCTGCAGATAATCCTCAAGTATCGTGAGAGTCATGATATCGAGATCATTCGTCGGCTCGTCGAGCACCAGGACATTCGGCGCCTCCATAAGGATCTTCAGCAGATAAAGCCTGCGCTTCTCACCGCCCGAGAGCTTTCCGATCGGCGCGTATTGTTTGTCCGCATTGAACAGAAAGCGCTCGCACATGCGCGACGCGGTGACCGGCCCTTCCTTCGTGTATATGGTCTCGGCGGTATCGCGGATATAGTCAAGTACCCTCTGCTCCGGGTTCATGAATTCACATTCCTGCGCAAAATAGCCGACTTTCAGTGTAACGCCGGTCTCTACCTTGCCCGAATCCGGCCGGATCGCTCCGGTCAGGATCTTCACGAGCGTCGACTTTCCGCAGCCGTTCGGACCAACTATTCCTATGCGCTCATTCTGCAGGAAAATATATGAAAAATCCGCAATAATACATTTGTCTCCGTATGACTTCGCGATATGCTCCGCCTCGAGCGTCTTGCGCCCCATGCGGGTAAACGCGGAAAACATCTCGACATTCTCGGTCTCCACGGGCCTTTTACGGTCTCTTAAGGCCTCAAATCGCTGAATATGCGCCTTCTGCTTCGTGGTACGGGCCCGCGCGCCTCTCAGCATCCAGGCCAGCTCCTGCTTAAACAGCGTCTTTGCCTTCCTCTCGGTCGCGAGTTCCGATTCCTCACGCTCCGCCTTCAGTTCGATGAACTTAGAATAATTGGCCTGATAAGAATACAAACTGCCCTTATCCAGTTCAAATATCTTATTCGTTACCTCATCCAGGAAATATCTGTCATGCGTAATGCAGATGAACGCGCCTTTGTATGCCTTCAGCGTTGACTCAAGCCATTCTGTCATCTCCGCGTCAAGATGGTTCGTAGGCTCATCAAGTATCAGGAAGTCTGAGTCCGTAAGAAGCGTCCTTACGAGTGCCGCGCGCTTCCTCTGTCCGCCGGAAAGAGTCGAAGGATTCACATCGGGATCCGGTATCCCGAGCTTTATCAGATCGGCTCTCGCCTCTCCTTCGAGATTCCTGTACGCATCCGCATGAGTCTTGTCCTTTATCACATTCTGCAGCAAAGTCATCGACTCATCAAACTCTGGAGTCTGCGGAAGATACGCGATCCTGAGCCCGTTCCTCATCGTAACGGTCCCTTCGTCTGCCTCTTCTTCACCCGCCAGTATCCTCAGCAGAGTCGACTTCCCCGTCCCGTTAACACCTATCAGGCCGCACTTATCGCCCTCATTTATACCCAGACTCACATCCCGAAACAATTCATTCGGGCCGTAACTCTTACATAATCCATCCGCAACCAGTAAATTCATACGTTATCTGTGATCCCCTGCT
>JAFZKM010000005.1 GCA_017553665.1 Lachnospiraceae bacterium | reverse complement strand
GTAGATATCGCAGCTCTCGAGCAGCTGCGCGTGCTTTCCGAGTCCAACCTGTCTTCCGTCATCGAGGACCAGTATGCTGTCCGCGTTCATCAGAGATCCTACTCTCTGTGATACGATGATCAGCGTTATGCCCGCGAGCTTCGTGGCGATCGCCTTCCTTAAAGCGGCGTCCGTAGCGAAATCAAGCGCAGACGCGCTGTCATCGAGTATCAGCACATCACGGCATCCGACCAGCGCTCTCGCGATCGTAAGTCTCTGCTGCTGGCCTCCCGAAAGATTCGTACCGCCCTTCTCGACCTCATAGCCGAGTCCGACTCCGGGCTTATTTACAAATTCCGCGGCCTGCGAGATCTCAAGCGCCTTCATCAGCTCCTCATCCGTCGCCTCGCGCCCGAAGAGCAGATTCTCGCGGATCGTGCCCTTAAACAGGTTCTTCTTCTGAGGAGTGTATGAGAAGCGTCTTCTCTTCTCCGCGTTGTCTATTTCATTAATATCTGTGCCGTCGATATAAACATGCCCCTCCGTGGCCTCGTAGAAGCCCGTGAGCAGATTGATCAGAGTTGTCTTTCCTGCGCCCGTACCGCCTATGATGCCGAGTGTTTTGCCCTTTTCCACGGCAAAATCGATGTTGCTCACACTCGGCGCCTCAGCGCCCGGATATGTAAACGAAACATTTTCAAATCGGATATGCGGCTTACCTTTCGCGTCAGGCAGCGAAGTCATCTTCTCCTCCTTCGCGAGTGCCTTCTTTTTCTCAAACTCCTCAACATCAAATACATCGGTGATCCTTTCCGCAGACGCGACCGCCTTTGTAAATGAATTGATCAGATTTACCATCGCGATCAGCGCGAGCAGGATCTGCGAAAGATAATTAACGAGCGCGATGACCTGGCCCTGAGTGAGCCTTCCGGTGTTCACGCCTTTCGCTCCGAACCACAGCATCAGAATGACCGCGATATTAAGGAGCACATAGGAAATGGGATTGAGCAGAGCCGAGATATGGCCCGTATGTATCGAGAGTTCGTAAAGCTCATCTGTGGTCTTATTGAAACGGTCCTTTTCCTTCTCCTGCCTCGCAAATGCCCTCACTACCCTGACACCCGCAAGATTGCCGCGCGAAGCCGCAAGGATGTCGTCGAGCTTGCTCTGCATCTGCATGAACCTCGGGATCGTCTTCATCATTATGATATAGACCACGACCGCGATGACCGGCGTCGCTACCAGAGTGATCAGTGCGAGCCTTACATCGATCGTAAATGACATGATAACGGCACCCACCACGATGAAGGGTGAACGCAGGAAAAGACGCAGCGCCAGATTGACGCCGGACTGGACCTGATTGACATCTACATTGAGTCTGTTGATAAGAGTTGCCGCGCCGATACTGTCATGCTCCGAATAAGTCATGCCCATGTAGTAATCGAACATGTCATGACGCAGCTCCGCGCCGAATCCCATCGCCGCCTTCGCCGCGAAATACTGGGCAGTGAGCGAGCAGCACAGTCCCACGAAACCGAACAGGAGCAGCAGTCCGCCCTTGCCTAAGATATAGCGGGTGTCCTCATTAGCAATGCCTATATCGATGATATCCGACATCACAAGCGGCACTATTAACTCAAAAATGGCCTCTGTCAGTTTGAACAAAGGCCCTACTATGCTTTCTTTTTTATAGTTTTTAAGATAGCGCAGTAATTTCCACATTACAAAATGTTCACTCCTGCCTCACGGGCTTCTTTGATCATCTCCTCCGGCCATACTGACGAATGAACCTCGCCGATATGCGCCTTGCGCAGAAAGTACATGCACATTCTGGACTGGCCGATACCGCCGCCGACAGTATAAGGCAGTTCTTTGTTCAGAATGGCCTTCTGGAACGGAAGCTCCGCTCTCTCCTCGCAGCCCGCCATCTTAAGCTGGGTCGCGAGTGAATCCTCATCAACACGGATACCCATCGAGGACAGCTCGAACGCGCAGTCCAGAACGGGCTAATATACGATAATGTCGCCGTTTAAGCTCCAGTCATCATAGTCGGGAGCACGTCCGTCATGCTTCTCGCCCGATGCGAGAGGTCCGCCGATCTGCATAAGGAAAACGGCACGCTTCAGCCTCGCGATCTTGTTCTCGCGCTCCTTCGGAGTATCGTTCGGATACATGTTCTCGAGCTCCTGAGTGGTCACGAAGGTGATCTCGTCGGGCAGGATCTCACCGATGAAAGGATATTTGTCCGCGATGTAATGCTCGGTATCCTTCAGCGCCTGGAAAATGCGTCTTACGACATATTTAAGCGTCTCAACATTACGCTCATCCTTTAAGATGACCTTCTCCCAGTCCCACTGATCGACATAGATCGAGTGAAGGTTGTCGAGCTCCTCGTCGCGTCTGATAGCGGTCATATCGGTATAAAGGCCCTCGCCGTAGCCGAATCCGTATACCTTAAGAGCCATCCTCTTCCACTTCGCGAGTGAATGAACGACCTCAACCTTTTTGCCGCCAAGGTCCTGGATATCGAAATCAACGGGGCGCTCAACGCCGTTCAGGTTATCGTTCAGACCGGATTCGGGAGTAACGAACAGCGGCGCCGAAACACGCGTCAGATTGAGCTGCTTCGCGAGCTGTCTCTCGAAATGGTCCTTTATATACTTGATCGCGTGCTGGGTCTCCTTGATCCCGAGCCCCGCATTGTAGTTCTGGGGAATGGTCAGTTTTGCCATATATTCTTCCTTACCTTCCTGCGCCCTCCCGGCACATTTATCGAAATCCATTATTATGTAATTTTTACACAAAAGCCGCGGTCATGCAAGTTTTTTCGTAAAAATATTGCCGTCCGCGGCATAAACAATATCATACTTTCGGGCTCTTCGCGATCAGGTCAGCCAGCGATGAATTATCGGTCAGCTCCGCGAGGTGCGAATTGCGCAGCCTCCTGTCAGCCGACACGTCCTCACCGATCCAGTCAGGCTTCACAAAGCGCTCCGCCGCGTCCGTGCTCGGGAATTCCACCTCGGTATAGACAAGCCCTTCGAGATGCCCGTGAAATACATCCAGCTCAGCCTTCAGCTTTTTATCCGCATCCTCCTCATTCACTCCCGGGCAGTTCTCCCCGCAGGTCCCCAGAGGGATCAGATAGCGCGTCTTCGAAAGCGGCGGCGTATCAAGCTTCTCCCGTAAATGCAGATACGAAGCCTCATCAAGCTCCGCCTCTATCTCCGTGTTGCAGATAGTACCGTCTTTTGCGAGCTTATCCGACTTTTTCTTATAAGTCAGGATATAATCGTCATTGCTCTTTCTGATGCGCAGAGTCGGGCTCGTGCAAAGATACCCCTGCTCGATCTCGCGCTTCTCAAAGCTGCACAGATCTCCGGGCAGATATTTTATCAAAAGTTTTTTCTCTATCTCCATACTGTTGACGAATGCTCCTTCCGTGCTATGATGGATACAT
>JAFZKM010000065.1 GCA_017553665.1 Lachnospiraceae bacterium | reverse complement strand
CCGCCTCAAGCTGTCCCGAGACATCGAGCTTCTTCGCGCCCTCCGCGGTCAGTGTTCCTGCCGCGTCGCCCGCGTTAAGCACCTTCGGGAGAATGTCGCGCAGCTTCCAGGGATAGCCTTTGCCTGCCGTAAGCGCGTCGAACTTCGCGATCATTCCGTTATTGAAATCACCCATCGCGATGTCGATCGGGAACATGCCCGAAGCCTCGCCGACACCCATCACGCGCTGTCCGGTCAGCTGCCAGTGCAGATAACCCGCGAGAGTCGTGAGGAATTTGATGTCCTTTACATGAGGCTCACCGTTGAGGATCGCCTGATAAAGATGCGCGATGCTCCAGCGCTGGGGGATATTGTAATTGAATTCCTTTGTGAGCGCCTCAGCCGCCGCGCCAGTGATCGTATTGCGCCAGGTCCTGAAGGGAACCAGCAGATCCCCTGCGTCGCCGCATGCCACATAGCCGTGCATCATCGCCGAAAAACCGATCGCGGCGAGCTTCGTGATGCCGATACCGTACTGCGCCTTTACGTCCTTAAGCAGATCCGCGTAGCAATCCGCGAGACCTGTCCACACATCCTCGATGTGATAGGTCCAGACTCCGTTCTCGAGCCTGTTCTCCCACTCATGAGAGCCCTGCGCGATGGGCCTGTTGTTCTCATCGTTCAAAACTGCCTTGATCCTCGTCGAGCCCAGCTCGATACCGAGCACCGCGCGTCCGTTTTCAATACATTCTTTTGCTGACATATTAACCCCATTCCCGCATCCGGCCGCAAAATCACGTCCCCGGATGACGTCTGTATTTTTTCACCTTTGATTGTAAAATAAACAGGCGATCATTTCAATGTAATAATCGCCTGTTTTTGTTCATTTTAATTTTATCCGGCACAGATCAGCCGACGTATTTCTTAAGCGTCTGCCTTATCGCTCCGACGCCTGCGTTGAGCTCGTTGAAATAGCCTGTGATGATCGGTCCGAGGCCTGCCGCCGCAAGATCCGTTCCGAAGATGACCTCATTCGAAAGGAGCTTGTCCAGCCTGTCCTCGGTCACGTCTGAATCACCGAAACATACATCTCCGATCATGCCGCGCGCGGTCTGCAGCATCGGATCCGCGGAAGGTGTAAACGAATCTCCGTTGTCATCCACTGCCATTAAGTATCTCAGCCAGCCCGCGATAACGAGAGGCATGTAGATCAGTGTGTCGGCGTCGCCCTTCTCGATATGTGCCTTGAAGTTCTCGCCGTAGCGGATCGGAAGTTTCTGTGAAGTATCGGTCGCGATCCTCTGGGGAGTATCGGGCATAAAGGGGTTCGGGAAGCGCTCGTTCAGGCACTCGTCGAGGAATGCCTTCGGATCGATGATGCCCGGATTTACCACAACGGGCATGCCTTCGGTCAGAGCCATCTTTGTGATGAGGCCTTTGAGCTGCGGATCCTTCATTTCCTCGGAGATCGAGGTGTAGCCGAGCAGGCAGCCGTAGATCGCAAGCGCGGTGTGCAGCGGGTTCAGGCAGGTGCAGACCTTCATGCGCTCGCATGCGTTGACCGTGTCGCGGTCGGTGAAAATGATGCCGCGCGCCTTATCGAGCGCGGGTCTTCCGTTCGGGAAATCGTCCTCGATGATGAGGTACTGCGGTCTTTCCGCATTTACAAAAGGCGCGATATATGTGCCGTTCGGCGTAACAAACGGCTTTACGTCATCAATGCCGTCTTCGATGAGCATCGCCTCAACCTTCGCGTCGGGGCGGGGTGTGATCTTGTCGATCATGCTCCAGGGGTAGCTAACCTTATTCTGCAGGTAAGCGACCTCATCGCTGCCGATCAGTCCGCCGGCCAGCCAGCCGCCTGAGATCTCTCTTATAGCGTTCTCGATCTTCTCGCCGTTGTGCGAGCAGTTATCCATCGAAACCAGCGCGATGGGCTTTCCGCAGAACTTCGCGCGCTCAAGGCAGAGCGCCGCGATGACGCTCATCAGATGATGCGCTCCCACGCAATGACCGTCGCCCGCAGCGAGCTCCGTCATATGTTCGAGGATCTTTTCGGGGCCGTCCGCCATATCGGCCGCAACGGTCTTCGAGAGCTCTCCTGCCGCGTTGCGCAGCGCATAGCCCTTTTCGGTGATCGTAAACGAAACCATCTGGAGCGAAGGATTCGTAAAGATCTCGCGGATCCTCGCGAAATCGTATTCAGTGGTGAGAGCCTCGCCGACCGAAGCCACAACCTCCTTGTCCGTAGAGCCGTCTCCGTTCAATGTAACGGCCACACAGAGATTGTCATGCGGTCTGAAGCACTCGGTGATGATCTCGGAGCCGTGGCTCTCGGCCGCGGTAATGCCCGATTTCATGATATTTTTGTCAAGTAGCTCCTGCGCTGCGCTGCACAGGAATGCCCTGAATATATTGCCTGATCCGAAATGCATCCATACGGGATAATTCTTCGTATCCTCGCACATTGCGGCAACATCGTAATTGGGAAGCTTAAAGCCTGCCCATTCGGTGCGGTTGCTTATCCCCTCTAAAGTAAGTTTCATCTGTTACCTCCCATTGTGCTTTCAGCGGTCACTTTTTGTCATACCTTTCGAACGTGTCCCAGATTCCGAGCAGATACATGATACCGAGGGCGCGGTCGTACAGTCCGTAGCCGGGTCTGCACTTTTCACCCCAGATATGTCTTCCGTGATCGGGCCTGATGTAGCCCTTAAAGCCGCAGTCGTGATAAGCCTTCATGATCTCCAGAACGCCGGTGTCGCCGTCGCAGTCGCGGTGCGAAGCCTCGGAGAAATCACCGTTCGGGAAATGCTTTACATTGCGCACATGGGCGAACGCGATGCGGTCGCAGTACTTGCGGACGATATCGGCAACATTGTTCTTCGGATTCGAGCTGAGCGATCCGCTGCACAGTGTCAGGCAGTTGTAAGGATCGTCTACCATCTTCAGGAAGCGGCCCACGGACTCTTCATCCACAAGAAGCCTCGGAAGCCCGAAGATATCCCACGGCGGGTCATCCTGGTGAATGGCCATTTTGATGTCGGTCTCTTTGCAGACGGGCATCAGCTGTTCAAGGAAGTATTTGAGATTATCCCAGAGTTTCTCCTTTGTCACGGGCTTATATGCCTCAAAGAGCTCCTTCAGATGCTCCATGCGCTCGGGCTCCCAGCCCGGCATCGTGAAGCCTTCGCATTTTTTAAGAATATAATCGGCCATCTCCATCGGATCGTCGATGATCTTGTCTTTTTCGTAATAAAGCGCGGTCGAGCCGTCGGGAAGAGGATGGAACAGGTCGGTCCTCGTCCAGTCAAAGACGGGCATGAAGTTGTAGCATACGACCTTAACCCCGAACTTGGCCAGGTTGCGCAGTGTCTGCTTATAATTCTCGATGTACTTATCCCTTGTGGGCAGTCCGATCTTGATATCGTCGTGCACATTTACAGACTCAACGACATCCATGTTAAAACCGTGCGCATGAAGCTCATCGGCCACCTTTTGGATCTCGTCGACTTCCCAGATCTCTCCGGGCATCTTACTGTGCAGCGCCCAAACGATCCCTTCCACACCCGGGATCTGACGGATCTGGTCCAGCGTAACGGTGTCATTTCCGTCGCCGTACCAGCGAAATGTCATCTGCATTACAACACCCCTTTCGTTAAACAACTTCCGCGGATTGCCCCACAATCCGCTTAACATTCCGATTCTCATCGTAGCACTTTAGCGGGGCGCGCGCAATTTCATTTTTTTATCATTTCGGGTATATTTTTATCCTTTTCCGGCATTATCAGACGATTGACCGCCGCCCGTAAAAATGCTATTATGCTGACGAATATCCGTCCGCCAGCATGGCGGACTTTACAGAAAGGCTTATGCATTGAATAAGATAATCGCTTTTTTCAAGAAGGAAATGATGCTGACGCTGGCGCTCGCCGCCGCTGTCATCGCACTGTTCATAACTCCGCCGAGCAAAGATCTGCTCAGCGGCATCGACTGGCGCACTCTGGGCACTCTGTTCATGATGCTGACCGTACTCGAGGGCTTCAAGCAGGAGAACATCTTCCTGCAGTTCATACGCTTCGCGGGCCGCTTCGTGACCATGCCGGGGCT
>JAFZKM010000064.1 GCA_017553665.1 Lachnospiraceae bacterium | reverse complement strand
CTACTGATCACCTCTCAATTATTTTACGATACCGGCCTTCTTGAAAAGCTTACCTACGATATCTGTAGGCTGAGCGCCGTTAGCAAGCCACTTCTTGGCTGCTTCCTCGTCAATTTTGAACTGACTGGGCTCCTTGTTGGGATCATAAGTTCCGATCTCCTCGATGAAACGACCGTCACGGGGAGAATTGCTGTCTGCAACGATAATTCTGTAGAAAGGATTCTTCTTTGCACCCATTCTTCTAAGTCTGATCTTTACCACTGTTGTCACCTCCTTAAAATGATTTGAATATATCCATAAATGAAGTTTAGTTAAGCATTACATCAGAACTTCATATTAAATGGCATCTTGAACTTGCCCTTCTTGCCCTTGCCTCCGAACATTCCGGACATCTGCTTCATCATCTTGCGCGTCTCGCCGAACTGCTTTATCATGCGGTTCACATCGGCGATATCGACTCCCGCGCCCTTCGCGATCCTGTTCTTACGGGAAGGATTGAGGATGTCGGGGTTCGCGCGCTCTTCTTTTGTCATGGAGTTGATGATCGTCTCCATCTGCTTCATGCCGTCCTCACCGGCCGCGAGATCGACGTTCTTCAGGTTCATTCCGCCGATGCCCATACCGGGAAGCATCTCCATTATCTTGCCCAGACCGCCCATATTGCGCATGTTTTTGATCTGTTCAAGGTAATCGTTAAAATCAAACTCGGCCTTTCGGATCTTCTTTTCAAGCTCCCTGGCCTGTTCTTCGTTGTAATTTGCTTCAGCCTTATCGATCAGCGTGAGGATATCGCCCATGCCGAGGATTCGTGACGCCATGCGGTCCGGATAGAACTGCTCGACATCATCCATCTTCTCGCCGGTACCGATATAAAGGATCGGCTTTCCGGTAACCTGCTTGATCGAAAGCGCGGCACCGCCTCGGGTATCGCCGTCAAGCTTTGTCAGGATGACTCCCGTGATCTCAAGCTTCGCGTTAAATGTTTCGGCAACATTTACCGCGTCCTGACCGGTCATCGAGTCAACGGTGAGGATCGTATGGTCAATGCCCACATTCTCCTTAACCGTGATAAGTTCCTCCATCATCTCTTCATCGATGTGGAGACGTCCGGCGGTATCTATGATCACAACGTTTTCGCTGTTTGACTTCGCGTGCTCGATAGCTGCCTTAACGATGTCAACGGGCGCGTGATCGGTTCCCATCTGGAAGAAATCGACTCCGACTTTGCCTGCGTTGATGCGCAGCTGTTCGATAGCGGCGGGTCTGTAAATATCGCAGGCAACAAGCAGCGGCTTGCGTCCCTTTGATTTAAACTTTCCTGCCAGCTTCGCGGCCATCGTGGTCTTACCTGCGCCCTGGAGACCGCACATCATGATCGTGGTGATCTCATTGCCGGGCTTTAAGGTGATCTCGGTTGTCTCATCGCCCATCAGCCTGGTCAGCTCTTCGTTAACGATCTTGATGACCATCTGTCCGGGCGTCAGCGACTTCAAAACATCCTGACCGACCGCTCTTTCCTGAACATTCGAAATAAATGTCTTAACTACTTTAAAATTGACATCAGCCTCAAGAAGAGCCATCTTGACTTCTCTCATGGCTGCTTTTACGTCATCCTCGGTAAGACGGCCCTTATTGCGCAAATTACGGAAGACATTTTGGAGCTTCTCGCTCAAACTGTCAAATGCCATCTGTTATCTCCTCATCATTAACCTTCAAGGGTATCCTTAGCCTTGCGGACAAGCGATAGGAGCTTATCGGAATCCATATTCCCGGCTGCGATCATCCTCTCGATGCTGTCCAGCACCGAATCCGTCTCATCGAAACGCGCGAGAAGACCGAGCCTTTGCTCATAATCGCGAAGCTTCGCGGAGCATCTCATGACCGTGTCACGAACGCCCTGTCTGCTGATGTCGACCTCCTCGGCAATCTCCGCGAGCGAATAGTTATTAAGGACATAATCCTCAAAAACCACACGGTTATTGTCTGAGAGCAGGCCGCCGTAAACATCGTAGAGCCTTGAAAGTTCTATTATTTCTTTGATTCTGTCGTCGGCATCCGGACTCATGCGTTCTCACCCCGCTGTAAAGCATTTTTCTTTACAGGTGATGATTATACCGATATAATGCCCTTTTGTCAACGACTTTTTTAAATTTAATCTTCTTTTTTCTCGCCTTCAAACAGAGCCTCAACAAAAGCCTTCGGATCGAACTTCTGCAGATCGTCGATATGCTCGCCGACACCGATGTACTTGACCGGGATCGAAAGCTCTTTCTGGATCGCTACGGCAATACCGCCCTTCGCGGTTCCGTCGAGCTTTGTGATGATAATACCGGTGATCTCGGCAACTTCGCAGAACTGCTTAGCCTGCGCGAGAGCGTTCTGACCGGTGGTTCCGTCGAGAACGATCAGAGTCTCCCTGAATGCCTCGGGATACTCTCTGTCGATGATCTTGTTGATCTTGCGGAGTTCCTCCATAAGATTCTTTTTATTATGAAGACGTCCCGCAGTATCGCAGAGCAGGATGTCCGCATGTCTGGACTTCGCTGCGGTAACCGCGTCAAATACCACGGCCGCGGGATCCGATCCCTCGCTCTGGGAAATGAGCTCAACGCCGGCTCTGTTGGTCCACTCGGCGAGCTGATCGATCGCGCCGGCTCTGAAAGTATCCGCGGCAGCCACGAGCACACGCTTTCCGTCGCTCTTTAACTGACCCGCGAGCTTACCGATCGATGTGGTCTTACCCACACCGTTAACTCCGATCACAAGAACTACCGAATTCTGCTTCTCAAAATCGTATGCGTCATCGGGAACATGCATCTGATCCACAATGCTGTCGATCAGCAGCTGTCTGCAGTCCTCGGGATTCTTTATCTTCTGCTCCTTAACGCGCTCCTTAAGGTCATCCATGATGTCCATGGTCGCGTTAATGCCGATATCGGCCATGATCAGCGTCTCTTCTAGTTCATCGTAAAACTCGTCGTCGATCGACGAAAACGCGCTGAAAATGCTGTTCAGACCGTTTGAAATACTGTTTCTTGTCTTGGCAAGGCCTGCGGCAAGTCTGCCGAAAAAGCCTTTCTTTTCCTCACTCATACCTTGTATAACCTTCCTTTTTACGTCAGATCACCCTCGATAAGATTTACCGAAACGAGTGTCGAGACGCCCTTTTCCTGCATCGTTATTCCGTAAAGAATGTCCGCCGCGCTCATCGTACCGCGTCTGTGCGTGATAACGATGAACTGCGAATTCTTCGTAAGCTTATGCAGATAGCTTGAAAAACGTTTTACGTTCGAATCGTCGAGCGCCGCCTCTATCTCGTCAAGCAGACAGAAAGGCGAAGGCTTGAGATTCTGTATCGCGAAGAGCAGCGAAATAGCGGTCAGAGCCTTCTCTCCTCCCGAAAGCTGCATCATGTTCTGAAGCTTCTTTCCCGGCGGCTGCGCGATAATGATGATTCCTGCCTCGAGCATGTCCTCGTCCGCTACCATCTCAAGCTTCGCGTGTCCTCCGCCGAACAGCTCCCTGAACACGATATTGAATTCCTTGTCAATGAGCGCGAACTGCTCCGAGAACTGCTTTCTCATCGCCTCATCAAGCTCGTCTATGATCGCCCTGATTGATTCCTTCGAACTGATCAGATCGTCTCTCTGTGAAGAATAAAGCGTATAGCGCTCCGAAACTTCTTTAAACTCCTCGATGGAGTTAACATTTACATCGCCGAGATCCTTTATCTGTGACTTCGTCTCGGAAATGTCCTTTCTCGCCGAAGAAGCCCTGAACTCCGGATCCCTGTACTGCTCGGCGCCCGCGACGGTCAGCTGGTATTCTTCCCAGATATAGTTCGTCTGGTAATCGAGCTGTTCGGTCAGCTTATCCTTCTGTGTCTGGATGCGCATAACCTCTTTCTCAAGCTCCGTGACGCGCTTTCCGAGCTCTGCCCAGTGCTCAAAGAAGCTCTTGTGCTCATTCGTGACAGCATCTTTTTTATGGCCGATATCTTCAATGCTCTGCTCGAGTTCCGCGATCTTCTTGGTATTAAACTCGATCTTTTCGCGGTTGGAAGCGATCTCCGCTGCCTTAGCCTCGGACTCCTGTCTGGAGTTCTCTCCGGTGCTCTTTATATCCTCTTCCTCAGTCTTTAACTTATCGATCTCAGCCTTGATACGCTTGATATTCTCATCCGAATACAGGCCAGCCTGCTCAACATTCGCGGCTTCGAGCTTGATATTGTTGACTTTCTCGACAGCCTCGCCCTCGCTGAAGCGCAGTTCCACAAGTCTCGCGTTGCATTTCTCGATGGAGTTCCTGAACTCGCTGCCGGCGTCCTCGTTCTGCTTTAAGAGCTCCTTGTTGCCGGCGATCTGCGCGTTCAGCTCGCTCGCCTTCTCCTCGAGGCTCTTCGTCTCTTCTTCCCAGGCTTTTGCTTTATTTCTGATCTCCTCGGTCTGCTGCTTCTCCTTCTGCAGATTCAGCTCGGCGCTGTTCTGCTCTACGGAGAGCTCCTGGATCTTCGCCCTCGTCTCGTCGAGACCGTCACGGATGTTCTTTTTCTTCGCGGCAAGCTCCGTCTGCT
>JAFZKM010000063.1 GCA_017553665.1 Lachnospiraceae bacterium | reverse complement strand
TGGTCAGATCCTCCCTTCCAGTTTATTTTTCCGTACATCCCGTGCCCTCGACAGCCTGCTTTTCACGGTGCCTTCGGCGATCCCCAAAGCGGCGGCCGTCTCGGCCACACTCATTTCATTAAAATACACACTCATTACTACCTCGCGGTAAGCCTCCGGCAGAGACTCGACCGCCTGCCTTATCGTTTTATTCCGGTCTTCGTTCTCGATCTCCTCGAAATCATTGTCCGAAACAATGGCGTCTTCCTCAAATTCCATCATCGGAACGACTTTCTGCTGGTATGCGCTCTTCAGATAGTCCTTGCAGACATTGATCGTGATCCTGATCAGCCAGCTCTTTATCGAACAGTCTCCCCGGAATTTGTCCATATTATAGTAGGCCTTTATAAAGACCTCCTGAAAGAGATCTTCCGCCGCGTCTCTGTCGTTCACATAGGCGTATGCGGTTCTGAGGACCGCGTTGCCATGCTCGCGCATCAGCTGTTCGATGGAATATTCATTCCCGTTTCTCTCTTCGTTCATAGCTCCCTTTCACACATTAGACGAGCAGGTTCCCCGCCCGGTTCCATAAAATATGCAACAATTTTCATAAATCATTATATTAAATCCTGATTTAACCAAATCAGCTTCTTTCAACGTTCTTTTTCAAATGCAGTATGGCACTCCCCGATGCGCATTCTTCCATACTTTATTAATTCTTGTTTTAACTATTATTCTTCTCTTGTTTTACTTTTCCGCTGTCTGCCCCGCTTTTATTCTACAGCTGACGAATCAACCGCCGTAAATGTCTCATTGAGTCCTTCCGAGACGATCCTGCTGCCGTCTTCCATGATCAGGATATACTCAATGCCGCCGTAGGTCTCATAATAACCGGCCGCGCCTTCCGCTCCCATTACGAAGAATGCGGTCGAGAGCGCATCGCACAGCGTCGCGTCTTCTCCAACTATCGTGGCCGAGATCACTCCCGAGCGCGCAGGTCTGCCTGTCGACGGGTCAAGGATATGCCAGTATACATTGCCGGCGTCATCGGTGAAATACCTCTCATATCCGCCCGACGTGACTACCGCTGCGTCGCTGACCGATACATACCCTGTTATCCCCGTGTCGTTCTTCGGATCCTTTATCCCTATCTTCCATCTGCTTCCGTCAGTTTTGGTCCCGATGACCTCTATATTGCCGCCCAAATCGAGCATAGCGTGTTCCGCTCCCATGTCCTTTAACATCTTTGTCAGAACATCGCTCAGATATCCTTTCGCTGTCGCTCCGAAGTCCAGTTCTGTCCCTTTTCCGGCGATCAGCTCATGCCCCTCTTTCCTGACCTTCTCCATGCCCACATGTACGAGCAGATCCGTCAGTTCCGCGTCCGAAGGGATCCTGTGATTTCCGGTCGTAAAGCCCCATGCCTTTACCAGCGGGTAAGCCGTAGCGTCAAGCGCTCCGTTTGTGCGCTCATATATCTCCTTTGTCCTGTCGAACAGATACAGCGCTTCCGCGGACAGTTCAGCCCTGTCCGTGCTCCTGTGATCGAACCGGTATATCTCCGACTCCTTATCGGTCGTACTGAATATCTTCTCGAGCCTTAAGGCTTCATCGGCAAGGCTTCGCAGTTCATTCTCATCCACTGGGCCGTCTTTATCCTCATAGACGGTGACCGTCATATAGGTATCGAACGCGAAAAACGATGCCGCCAGATACCCGTCCCCGCGTACGGTCGAAAAGCCCGCAGCGCCGCCTGTTTTCTCGCTGTTTCGTGATACTTTCTTCACTGAACATGCGCATGTCGAAAGTGCCGAAATTATCATCATTAGCATCGCTAATGATTTATATAATATTTTCTTATGCGTGTTTTTCATCAGCAATGCTCAAACTAAAGGGGAGCCGTCTTCCGGCCCCCCTCTTAGATTCCTGTATCAGATTTCTCTTAAGAATACTTCGTATCCGAGTTCAGCTTCGTAGATATCGGCCTTGCTGGACAATTCCCAAGGAGCGTGCATGTTGTGCAGCGCAACGCCGCTGTCGATAACCTGCATGTTGTATTTAGCCATGATGTAAGCGATCGTTCCGCCGCCGCCCTGGTCAACCTTACCGAGCTCGCAGAACTGATACGATACATTGTTCTTGTCGAGGATCGCGCGGATCTTCGCGATGAACTCGGGATTCGCGTCGTTCGAACCCGACTTGCCGCGTGATCCGGTGAACTTGCAGAAAGCCATTCCGTAGCCGAGGAAGGCCGCATTCTTGATCTCCATGACTGAAGGATAGTTCGGATCGAAGCCCGCGCTTACGTCCGACGAGAGCATGTGCGAATTCGCGAGAGCCCTGCGAACCTTCAGCTCACTGTACTCGCCCTTCTTGTCCATCAGTTCCGCAACCGTGTTCTCAAAGAATGCTGAGGTCATGCCGGTCGCGCCTACGCTTCCAATCTCTTCCTTGTCAACGAGGATGCATACCGCGGTTCTGTCTACAGATGTAGTATTAAACAGAGCCTTCGCCGAAGTAAACGCGCAGATCCTGTCGTCCTGGCCGTAACCGTATACCATGCTGCGGTCGAGACCGAAATCTCTCGCGCGTCCCGCGGGAACTACCTCAAGCTCGGCCGAGAGGAAGTCATCCTCTTCGAATCCGTACTTGTCCTTGATCAGCTTAAGCACATTTGCCTTAACGGCGTCCTTATCCTTATCCTTTAAAGGTATGCTTCCTACCAGAACGTTCAGGTCCTCGCCTTCGATGACCTTTGCTCCGTCCTTTTTGAGCTGGTCCTGCGAAAGGTGGATCAGCAGATCGGAAATACCGATGACCGGATCCTTCTCATCCTCACCGATCACGATGTTCAGATTGGTTCCGTCCTTCCTGCATACAACACCGTGGATGGCAAGAGGAAGCGTAACCCACTGGTACTTCTTTATGCCGCCGTAGTAATGTGTATCGAGCAGGCAGAGCTCCTTTTCCTCATAAATGGGATTCTGTTTGATGTCGATCCTGGGGGAGTCGATATGCGCTCCGAGGATCTTCATACCCTTCTCGAGAGGCTTCGATCCGACCACAAAAAGCGCGATCGCCTTGCCCATGTTTGTGGAGTAGATCTTATCTCCTGATTTAACTTTTTTAACCGTATCCAGGTCCTTAAATCCGAGTGCCTTTGCCTGTCTTACGATCTCCGTTACGCATTCTCTCTCGGTCTTGCACTTGGAAATGAAATCCTTGTACTCATCCGCGAGCTTATCGACAGCCTTAAGCTGTGCAGCCGAATACTTCAGCCACGCGTTCTTCTTTTTCTTCTCATCCGCCTTCTTTTTTGCTGCGGCGGGCTTAACGGGCGCTTTCTTTGTCGCCATATAAATACCTCCTGATCAATACGGTCTCCGATAATCCTACTGCTCCGCGTACAGGCACGCGATGATCTCATCCAGGGTCGCGGCCAGATCGTTGTAATTATACGACAGCATCTGTTCCTCTGCGCGGTGTATCAGCTCCATGACCCTCTCGTTGCTGTACATAAACGAAGAGAGTGAATAGAACAGCATCTCTGCCTCGTTAGTACGATATTCGCTCAGGAATCCTTTGAGCTCGTAGATTATCAAAAGGAGATCATCTTTATCGATGAGACCCTTGTTTATCTCCTTTTCCTGCGTCATTATAGCACTTCTGACTGAAGTCAGCAACCTGTCAAATTCCTCGCTGAACGCCTGAGTCTTCTCCTCGAGGAGCTGACGGTTGCCCTGCTTCGCCGCGGTCTCGAGTTCCCTGGCCTGAGCCTCCAGCTCGTCCGCTCCGATGACCTGCGCGACTCCGAGGATTCCGTGCATCGTCAGGATATAATTCTTGTAGTCATACTGCTCGAGATAATGATTGAGCATCAGAGCCTTCGTATCGCTGCTCCTGCATGTGTTCATCAGAACATCACTGTATTCTTCCGGGCTTCCTCCGAAATTCGCGAGCGCGGACTTTACGTTCAGCCCCATTGCTTCAAGAGCTTTCATCTCTTCCGTCTCATGATCGCAGTCTGAGAAGAAGGTCAGATCCTCCTCGGAAAGGTTATTTCTGAGAACAGCCTCAATATCCGCGTATCCGGGCTTGTCCCCGAACACATCCACTTTAATCCCGTCCCTGCCGTTTTGGGACTCTTCTTCCGCCGCTGCCCTGATCATCTCCGCGGTATTCCTGCCTTCGGTATCCGTCATCTTCGCGTCCGCGACGATCAGATCGTAATCTATCTTCCGGAGCAGTTCGCAGGCTTCCTTCGTACTGTCCGTGATATCGGCCATCACTCCGTACGCGCTGAGCATCTTCCTGATCTTACCGGCGCGGCCCAGATTCCTCGCTACCGCAAGAACGCGGGCATTGCGCGCAAGGAAAGGTACCTCGCGGTCCCTGCCCGAAGCTTCGATCTCATATCTGTCTCCGATAGTCTCGGCTCCGACCTTTCCCTGGCTGACCGTAAGAGTGAACATGCAGCCCTTGCCCGGTCTGGTCTTTACCGTCAGCTTACCGCCCATCCTGCCGGCAAGATATCCGGTAGTGTAGAGTCCCATCGCCACAAAATCGGCTCCGATCTTATTTGAATCGTCTTTCTCGATGATAGCCGAAGCGATATTGTTCCTGAGCAGTCCTCCGCCCGAATCGATCATGTCGAACTGCAGCATGACTCTTCCGTCAGAATCATTCGCGACACTCGCCGCGAAAGTAACATTGCCCTCTTCGGTCGCGGCTATCGCGCCTTCCGCAAGCTGCGTGAGCATGGAAGTGATAACAGCAGCGTCTCCGAACATCTTAAAGGGAATACTGGGATCGATATCTATGACGGTCTCGAGGTTCTTCTTTGAAGCACCCTGCTCGAGGACCTTTCTGATCGCAAGAACGATATCTTCGAAATTATATTCCTCCTCAACGATCTGGTAATCGTTGTGAAGGATCTTCAACAGAGAAAAGACGGCGTCTGTGGTATGCATAACGACCGTTGCGGAATGCCTGATCTCGTCCAGACGCGTGAGCACTTCATCGCTCACGGCTTCATGCGAAATAAGCTCCGCAGAACCGAATATCGTATTGACCGCACTTCTGATATCGGCCCCGAGCTGCGCCACCGCCGCGGTCGGATCAAAGTGTTCAGTTATGTAGTTGATCAGTATCGAATTTTTGTCTTCCATAACAGACTCCGTTAATAAAACACGCGCCGCACGTTCCGATCCGTACGGCATCATTAGAAAAGAAAGACCTGCTCATAAATATGAGCAGGTCATAAATCAACCGCAACCTGCGGCTAATATCATCAACCGATAACCTTCTTGATAGCTTCGATAACACGGTCGGCCTGGAAAGGCTTAACGATGAAGTCCTTCGCGCCTGACTGAATCGACTCGATAACCATAGCCTGCTGACCCATAGCCGAGCACATGATCGCTACGGCACCGGGATCCGATTCCTTGATCTTCTTCAGAGCCTGAATACCATCCATCTCGGGCATGGTAATATCAAGCAT
>JAFZKM010000062.1 GCA_017553665.1 Lachnospiraceae bacterium | reverse complement strand
TATCGGGAATTTGAGGAAGTGCTGGGGATCCGTGGGATTGACGAATATATACGCTATGGCGGGACTATGAGCCTTGGCGGAATAAACTATAACGCCGATACTCCTTTTTCGGACGCAAAACACGCGGAAGAGTATATTGATACTGCGATCGCAAAGAATATTCAGCATTCACTGAAGACATACCAGTACGGCGGTCATTTCCGACTTCTTCTGGATCTGTACGAACGAGGCGAACTGACCAATGTGATAAACCGTGTGGTAGAAAACATCAACCACAGCTTTACAAAGAGTGTGGTCGAGCGAACATTCAAATCGCATGACATTTCCGTGACGGCCACAAATCTTCTGAAAGACCGTGAGGAACCCATAAATATCCGGGAACATATGAACCTCGACGAGGTCACGACAGGTATCAGGCGGATGCTGGACATCCTGAACAAGGAGGAGCAGAGCATAGAGATTGAGGAAGATCATATGCGTCAGATCAGGGAGTATCTGACCATGCTGGACCTCATCATGGACATTGATCTGGAATCACTGCCCGAGGTTAGCCAGAGCGGCAAAGTCACGGTTCTGACCCAGCCGGGGATGCGCTACGCCCAGGCAGAAGCCATAGTCGAAAGCATGCTCGCGGATGCGCAGTTTAACGATCTTTCGGCAAAAGACAGGCAGCGGATACTGGACAGGCTTTTGTCCGAGATATGCGGAAGAATGATGGAGGATATCGTTCTGCTCGAAACAAAGCTGGCCTACCCGGGTAAAAAAGTATTTAAGCTGCAGTTCCCGGTCGGCGAATTTGACATGGTCATATGCGATCCGAAGGAGCTTACGTGTAAGATATTCGAGATCAAACACAGCAGTGAACAGGTGCCTGAGCAGTACAGGCATTTGAAAAATGAGGAAAAATGCGCGATGACGAGTCACAGGTACGGAGATATCATCGGGAAATACGTGATCTACCGCGGAAAAACGGATAATGACGGAGATATACAATATCTGAACGTAGAAGAATATCTTAAGTCCTTAAGGAGGAGACCATGAAAGCATTTGAGAGGTTTGTGAATTACGCGAAGGTACATACGACATCGAGCGAGACGAGCGGGAAGCACCCGAGTTTTGACGGGGAGTACGCGCTTGCGAGGATATTGAAAGAGGAACTGGAGAAGATCGGGATGCGGAACGTGCGGACCGACGAGCACGCGTACGTGTACGCGATGCTGCCGGCGACGGCGGGGCATGAGAGCGCGCCGGCGATGGGATTCATTGCGCATATGGACACGTCACCCGACGCGAGCGGAAAGGACGTGAACCCGACATTCCATTGGGATTATGACGGGGGAGACGTGGTGCTGCCGGCGACCGGAGCGGTGATGAGCACAGAGGCGTTCCCGTTTTTGAAGGACATGGCGGGCGAAACATTGATCACGAGCGACGGGACTACGCTGCTCGGCGCGGATGACAAGGCCGGAGTGGCGGAGATCATGACCGCGATGGAGACCATTATCAGCGAGGGCAGGCCGCACGGCGAGCTGTGGGTGGCGTTCACGCCGGACGAGGAGATCGGCGAGGGCACGGACTATTTCGACCTGCCGCATTTTGGCGCGAAATACGCGTATACCGTGGACGGCGGCGACGTGAACTGCTTGGAATACGAGAACTTCAACGCGGCTTCGGCGGACATCACGATCAGGGGATTTTCCGTGCATCCGGGCTCGGCGAAGGACACCATGATCAACGCGGCGACATTGGCAATGGAGCTGCACGCGATGCTGCCCGAGAAGGAGCGCCCCGAACATACCGAGGGACACGAGGGATTCTTCCATTTGACGGGCATCAGCGGGCACGTGGCCGAGGCCGAGATGAGTTATATCATCCGCGACCATGACAAGGCGAAGTTCGAGGAGAAGAAGGCGCTGATGGAGCGCATTGCCGCGAAAATGAACGAGAAATACGGCGAAGGCACCGTGACGCTGAAACTGAAGGATTCGTACTACAACATGCTGGAGCAGATCAGGCCGCACATGCACCTGATCGAGAACGCGGACAAGGCGATCCGGCGCGCGGGCATGACGCCCGTGACGGTTCCGGTGCGCGGCGGCACGGACGGCGCGAGGCTGTCGTACGAGGGGCTGCCCTGCCCGAATCTGGGGACCGGCGGATTCAATTTCCACGGGAATTTTGAATGCATCACGACCGAGAGGATGGACCGGGCGGTGCAGGTGATATTGAATATCATTGAGCAGTATGCGGGGTGACACGGGGACGGTTCTTCTGTCACCGTGACATCGGGATTTTAGGGAACTTTTTGAGAGAAATGCAGCAAAAAGTTCCCTATTTTTATGTAAAGAATAACGCTTTGAGGAACTATCACAATGGGATAATCCGCTATAAGTGGTAAAAAAACGAGATATAGCGAAGTATACGATTTGGGGAGAAAAGCAAAACACTTGCTTTTCTCCGGTTTTTTGGTATACTTTAAGTGGATTCGTTGGGAAAACGCGGATTCAAACATCTAAATTTCTTTTTTATTCTGATTCATTTCAAAGGGGCTATCCCTGAATGTATCACACTATTTTGCAGGGGAGCGCTTTTGAAGACAGCGTCTTTTCTGCTATGAAATTTTATGGCCGCAGGGCGGCAGAAAGGACGGTTTATGGTTAAAGCTTATGATGAATTGACGTTTTCGGATGATTTTATGTTTTGCAAAGTTTTGAGTACAGACTTGGAGCTGTGCAAAGACATACTCCAGTTGATACTGGATGTGAAGATAAGAGAGGTGCGGTTAGCCGAAGCACAGAAATCCATAGAGATTACGCCTGATGGAAGGGGCGTCAGATTTGATGTGTATGTCGAGGACGACAACAATACAATCTTTGACCTTGAAATGCAGTGCCGAGACTATGAAGATCTTCCGAAGCGGAGCCGGTATTATCAGGGGATGATAGATCTGAATCTAGGTGGAAGAGGATCCTTCTTCAATGAGTTGAAGCGCAGCTTCGTGATCTTTATATGTTTGAAGGATCACTTTAAGGCAGGC
>JAFZKM010000061.1 GCA_017553665.1 Lachnospiraceae bacterium | reverse complement strand
GTGAAAACGAACAGCAGCATAAGACCTCCTTGGTATTTTGTTTATACAGCCTTCTTTTCGAAGGAATGAACCCAATCCGCACGGAAATAGTATATCACAAAAATAATGGAACTGAGAGACCAGGTAAGAGGATAAGCCTTGAAAATAGTCTCAATGACAGGGAACAGCCTGACCGCGATAGTGATATAGGTGATCCTTATCACGCACCAGCAGGCCAGCATCACGAACATCGGGACAGTGGTCTTGCCGGCGCCGCGCAGGATCCCGGCCATACAGTGGGAGAGCGCGAGCAGGCAGTAGAACAGCGCTTCGGTGCGCGCCTGCGATACTCCGAACGCGATGACCTCGGGATCTTCGGAGAAAAGCCCTATAAACGTGGGCGCGAAGGCGTAGAATGTTATGCCGATCAGCTCGGCGAGCGATATGCTCATCAGGATGCCGAAACGCGCGCCGGCTCTGGCGCGGTCGAACTGTTTCGCTCCGAGATTCTGGCTCACAAAGGTCGTGAGCGCCGCGCTGAAGCTGACGATGGGCAGGAACGCGAAGCCTTCGATCTTGAAATAGCTTCCGCAGCCTGCCATCGCGATGCCGCCGAAGGCGTTGATATTTGACTGTACGATAACATTTGCTATGGCAATGACCGAATTCTGGATACCGGTCGGGAGTCCGAGTCCGAGTTCCTGTTTCAGGGTCAGCGGATCTATCTTAATGCTCCTGACGCGGACCCTGTGCTCGCCGTCAACGCGGGTGAGCTTATAGAACGCCAATCCGGCGCTCAGGAACTGCGCGATGACCGTGGCAGCCGCGGCGCCCGCGACTCCGAAGCCGAGGAAGCGCACGAAGAGGATATCGAGGACCGTGTTCGTGATCGCGCTCGTCATCAGGTAATAGAGCGGATGTCTCGAATCGCCCATCGCCTGGAAAATGCCGCAGCAGGTATTATACATAACGCTGCCGAGTCCGCCGAGGAAATAGACGCGGAAATACATGACGGAATTGGGCATAACGTCCGCGGGAGTGCCCATAAGACGAAGAAGCAGGGGAGTGGCCGTGATGCCGATCACCGTGAGCGCGGGTCCCATGATGAGACCGAACGCGATCGCCGTATGGACCGCCACATGTACGCCTTCGTATTCTTTTGCTCCGAAGCGCTTGCCTATGATGACGCCGGCTCCGATAAAAAGACCCTGGATAAAGCCGACCAGCAGGAAGATAAGGCTTCCCGAAGAGCTGACCGCCGCCAGTGCCTCGCGTCCGAGCACGCGCCCGACGACGATCGAGTCGACTATGTTATAGAGCTGCTGCAGGAGCTGCCCCATGAATACCGGAAGAGCAAAGAGCACTATTTTCCGGGAAATACTGCCCTCAGTCATATTGTTCATCTATATACACCCGTATAAAAGCCTTTCATGATAATGCGCCCTTTAATTGTATCGCAAATTGCGGATTTTACAACTGTTTTAAACACTTTCCGACGGTTTGAGGGCACGATATTCCATTGACCGTTTCAAAAACGCCATTTATAATGAAGCAGTCAGAGCAGACAGAAATGAAGGACAGTATGAATAAAAACAAAAAATATGAAATGGATATGTGCAGCGGTCCGATACTGAGCAAAATGCTCATGTTCGCGCTGCCTCTTATGCTCTCGAGCGTGCTGCAGCTGCTGTTCAACGCGGCGGACGTAGTCGTAGTGGGCAAATTCGCGGGAGACAATTCCCTTGCCGCAGTGGGCTGCACGGGGTCTCTCGTCAATCTTCTGGTCAATCTTTTCGTGGGCCTCTCGGTCGGCGCGAACGTTATGGCCGCGAGGCATTTCGGCGCGAAGCAGAACGACGAACTCTCGAAGACCGTGCACACGGCGGTCACCGTGGCCGCGATCAGCGGTATTATCCTGACCTTTATCGGCGTGGTATTCGCCGACAATATCTTAAGACTCATGAGCACTCCCGAGCCGGTCCTCCCGCTCGCGGCTCTTTACCTGCGCATTTATTTCGGCGGAATGGTAGCGAACATGCTCTATAATTTCGGCAGCGCGATCCTCCGCGCGGTCGGAGATACCAAACGCCCGATGTATTTCCTTACTTTTGCGGGCGTGGTAAATGTGGTGCTGAACCTGATCTTCGTCATCGTTCTCAAGATGGACGTGGCGGGCGTGGCGATCGCGACCGTTATCTCGCAGTGCATTTCGGCGTTCCTCGTGCTCAGATGTCTCGTAATGGAGACGGGCGCGATACATCTTGATGTCAAAAAGCTCGGCATCGACGCGGCGGAATTCAAGAACATCGTACGCATCGGACTGCCCGCGGGCCTGCAGGGCTGCGTGTTCTCGCTTTCGAACGTGGTCATCCAGTCCTCGATCAACAGCTTTGGAGAGACCGTTGTTTCGGGCAGCGCGGCGAGCGCGAATCTCGAAGGCTTTGTCTATGTCGCGATGAATTCGTTCCACCACGCGACGCTCAATTTCATGAGCCAGAACTTCGGCGCGGGCAAATATTCCCGCATGAAAAAGGTCATGATCTGCGGTCTCGGCTGCGTGATCGCTGCGGGACTTGTGCTGGGCAATCTCGAGGTCTTCTTCGGCCGCAGGCTGCTCTCGCTCTATACCTCGAGCCCCGCGGTCATTGAGGCGGGCATAACAAGACTCACGATCAATAACACACTTTACTGTCTTTGTGGTATGATGGATGTAATGGTAGGCGTGATGCGCGGTATCGGTTATTCGGTGATGCCGATGATCGTGTCGCTGGTCGGCGCCTGCGGAACAAGGCTTCTGTGGATCGCGACAGTCTTCCGGATCGAGAGCTTCCACAGGATCGAGACGGTATATATCGCGTATCCGATCTCCTGGTTCCTTACATTTGCCGCGCATGTGGTATGCTATTTCATAGTTAGGAGAAAGGCGATCCCTGCGGTTGATAAGACGGTTACGGAATAATGAGGACAGTCATGAACAAACTGGTGATCATCGCGGGCACGAATGCTTCGGGCAAAAGCGGCCTGGGCATTGAACTTGCTTTAAAATACGGGGCGGAGATCGTTTCCGCCGATTCGAGACAGGTTTTTAAGGGACTTGATCTCGGATCCGGAAAGGTCACCGCGGAAGAAATGAAGGGTGTTCCGCATCATCTGCTCGATGTCGCGGAGCCGAACGAATTCTTCTCGCTTTCGCATTACCAGAAGCTGGCGTACGCGGCGATCGACGATATACTCGCGCGCGGCGGAAGGCCGTTCCTTGTGGGCGGTACCGGGCTTTATGTCAATGCGGTGTCTGACGGATATAATCTATACGACGCCGAGCCGGATCCCGCGATCAGGCAGCAGGTTGAGGCGATGAGCCTTGAGGAGCTCTCGGAGCTGATAAGACAGAAGAATCCCGGAGCGCTTGAGCGGCTTGACCTGAAGAACAAGCGAAGGCTCGAGCGCGCGGCGGAAAAGGCGCTCGCGGGGAAAGGTACGGAACTTCCGTCCGAGCCGCGATATGAGACCCTGATGATCGGAGTTACCTGGCCGCGCGACGTCCTTTATGAGAGGATCCGAGAAAGACTCGACCGCAGGCTCAAAGAGGGTATGATAGAGGAAGTCGAGAACCTGCGCGCGAACGGAGC
>JAFZKM010000060.1 GCA_017553665.1 Lachnospiraceae bacterium | reverse complement strand
TCGCATCCCGAGCTGGATCTGGTCGTTCTGATAGCTTCCGTGCGCAATACATTGCGCATGCGCAAGATCTTTGAGAAATACAGGCCTCAGATCGTTTACCATGCGGCTGCGCATAAGCACGTTCCGCTGATGGAAGATTCGCCCAACGAGGCGATCAAGAACAATGTATTCGGCACGCTGAAGACGGTCATGGCCGCGGACGCGTGCGGGACCGAGCGTTTTGTGCTCATTTCCACGGACAAGGCGGTCAATCCCACGAACATCATGGGCGCGTCGAAGCGCATTTGCGAGATGATCGTGCAGACCTACAATAAGCGCTCGCAGACCGAGTTTGTGGCCGTTCGTTTCGGCAATGTGCTCGGCAGCAACGGCAGCGTTATCCCGCTGTTCAAGAGACAGATCGCGGAGGGCGGACCTGTGACGGTTACGCATCCCGACATTATCAGATATTTCATGACGATCCCCGAGGCGGTGTCGCTCGTGCTGCAGGCCGGCGCGTACGCGAAGGGCGGCGAGATCTTCGTGCTCGACATGGGCGAGCCCGTGAAGATCCTGGACCTGGCCGAGAATATGATCAGGCTGTCGGGCTTTGTGCCGTACCGCGATATTGACATCACGTTCACGGGCCTCAGACCGGGCGAGAAGCTCTATGAGGAGATGCTCATGAAGGAAGAGGGCATGCAGGAGACCGAGAACAAACTGATCCACATCGGCAAGCCTATCGAGATGGACGACGAGAAATTTATGGGGCAGCTGGATCGCCTGTACGCAGAGGTTCTGCAGGAACCCACGGACATCCGCGAGACGGTTTCGAAGATCGTGCCCACATATCATTACAACAAAGGAAATTAACGCATTATGGCCGAAGAACTGGCTAAAACCCTCGCGGACGCGATGTCGGCGCTCCCGAAGGAGCTTATTATATTTGTGGTGTCGATGCTGCCTCTGATCGAACTTCGAGGCGGGCTGATATTGGCGCCGATACTTGACATTCCGATGCTTAAGGCGATCCCGATCTGCCTGGCCGGCAATATTTTGCCGATACCTTTCATTCTGTGGTTCATCACGCCGATCTTCGCGTGGCTGAAGAAGACGAAGCTTTTCAGGCCTCTCGTGGAGAAGATCGAGGCGAAGTCCATGGGCAAATCGGAGCGCATCCAGAAGTACGAATTCCTGGGACTTGTGCTGTTCGTCGGCATCCCGCTGCCCGGAACAGGGGCGTGGACCGGCGCTTTAATAGCTTCATTACTGAACATCAAGCTCAAAAAGGCATTTCCCGCGATCCTGCTGGGACTGCTTCTAGCCACTGCCATTATGTGCACGATCACATACTTCATTCCCTGGGCGGTTAAAAACTGGTTCTAGGGGATTCATTTAGGGGGACAAATATGCTCAAAGACAGCGACAGACAGGCCGATTCCGGCATTACGAGGGAAGAACTGGCGGACATGCTCCGGAAGTACAATATCGGCAAAAAGCCTCTTTCGAAGCTTCTCGGATGGGGCGAGACGACGATCCTGCTGTATCTCCGCGACGATGACGAGGAGCTTCCGGACAATGAATACACGAGGCGTCTCAAGAACCTCTACACGCACACGACGGGTTTCCTTTCGCTGCTGAACAGCGGCCAGAACCGCATAAGTTCGGTCGCGAAGCGCAGGAGCATTGAGGCCGTGCGCAATCTGTTCCCTTCGTCGCCGATCTTCGACGCGGCGGAGTACGTCATCAGCGTTCACGGCAAGCTCGCGTCCGAGTACGGCGCGGAGTCGATGTCGCTGATGCGCCTGCAGGCGATCCTTTTCTGGTCGCAGGTGGCGTCGCTGTGCCTCTATGACAGCGCTATCTTCGAGGACGATTACGCGCCCGACCGTACCGGAATGCCTTACAGGGCAGTCGCGGAGCGCATGCAGACCATGGGATGTATCGTGCCCGACGGCCTCTACAGCGGCCCCGGCGTGCACGCTTCGTCGCTGACGGACGAGCAGAAGGCGATCCTCGCATTCATCACGGAAATGTTTGAATGGTACGGAAGCCCTGTATTTACGCAGCTTCTCGAAGCCGAGATGTTCAGGCTCTGCGGCCCGAAGACCGCGCGCAAGCGCCGCCTGGCCTCTAAGGAAGTCCTGAAGAAGTGCTACGGCGAGGTGTTCAAGCAGGCGAAGGTGAAGAAGCTGAAGGACATCGAGGGGTACATGATAAAACGAGTTACGTTTATTAGGAACCATAAGGAGAATTGAATCAGATGAGTTTGTGCCCGCCCCGGGATAGGGGCGGGTTTATTTCTTTTTTTTGAAAGAGGCTTTAAATAATTCTTTCGAAAGTCCCTTATATTGCCAAAAAACATCAGCTCCGACTTTGAAATCACATTGTTGGAGTACTTGAGACGAACCAGCTCTATGGAGCACAGAAGGTCTGCAACCTGAAACAGTTTATAGTCTTTTGGCATAACCTTACGGAAAACGGGATTTGGAAGCAATGAGTTTAAAACCGATGAAAGTATCCTGCTTACTTC
>JAFZKM010000059.1 GCA_017553665.1 Lachnospiraceae bacterium | reverse complement strand
GAATGCGGAGGATTCCAAGCCCGTTGAGCAGATAACGATAAGGATACTTGAAAATGATACCGCAAAGAAGGAAGGGTACCTTGACGAGCTCTTAAACGCCTTTAATGAGGCATATAAGGACAAAGGCATTACAGCCGTGGACGCGAACATGGACGAATACACAGACCTTGCGGCGAACGGCCCTTACGGATACGGCCCCGATGTCATTTACCAGGCAAACGATAAGCTGATGACTTATGCCTCAAACAAGCATATACTTCCGGTCAGCGAGTCGGATTACGAATGCTTTAAGTACATTCCGGAAGCAGCGAAAGAAGCGTTTACGATCAATGTTGACGGAACCGCTTATCTGTGCGGTATTCCCGTGAACATTCAGGAGCCGATGCTGTTTTACCGTAAAGATATGCTGCCTGCCGGTTGGGAAAGCACCTGGGATAAGGACGGCAATAAAACACCCGATTTCTTCGAGAACTGGAACGATCTTTACGCTTATTCAAAGCAGATCCGTGACAATGACACAAGCGCGAACAGGAATGAGCATTTCGGCTTTATGAGCTCATTCAACAATCTTTATCTCAACGGAGAATTCCTTTTCTCGTACGGAGCGTATGTGTTCGGGAAGAATGCGGACGGTACCTTAAATCCTAAGGATATCGGCTTTGACAAGGGAACTGCTGCCAAGGGACTAAGCGCGATGAAGGCTTTCGCGGGTCTAATGGACGAGGGCTGCATTGACGATACGATCACGGTTGCCAGATACGAAAGAGTGGCTGACGGAACATATTTCTGCGCAGTATCCACGCCCGATACGTACACATCATTTGTTGAAAAGCTGAAACTCAAATATGAGAGCGAAGGTCTTTCTGCGGATGAAGCAGCGAAAAAAGCGGAAGAGAACCTTATTATGATAGAGCTTCCCGGACTTATGCCCGCTGACGGAGACCTGACCAGATCCGCTTCTTCCATGGGAGACAGTGACTGGGTTAAGACGGTCGTAATGGGCGGCGTAAACGGATACGGCATCAGTTCTTACACCAAACATAAAGAAGCCTGCGTCGAGTTCGTAAACTTCGCGACGAGCTATGAAATGATAAAGAAAAGAGCGGAAATGCTCGGTATCGCCGCGACACGTTCGGATGTCGCGAAGGACACGGGAGAGACCGCGGACACCATTTTCAGAAGTCTTGCCGACGGCAGGATCTATCTGATGCCCTCGATAAAAGAGGTCGACCAGATATGGACACCGGCACATACACTGATGGGCGATGTCGCTAAAGACGCCTTCAGAAAGGCTAACGGCGAGGCTGAAAAGTTCGCAGGTGAAGCGGACATGCGGAAGGCGCTCGAAAAGGTGAGCTCGGATATCTACGACGCTATATATACACTTTCCAAATGATATTGATCTGACAAAGGAAACAGGCAGATGAAGAATTCTAAACCGGCCGGGACATCAGTGCCCGTCAAGCTTTCGACAGCCGTTATGGGGCTCGGACAGATAGTGCAGAAGCAGTTTGTAAAGGGAGGACTGTACCTTCTGGCGCTCTGCGCGTTTGTTTCATACCTTGTGACGGGCGGGGTATCCGATATTAAGGGCTTTTTCACGCTGGGCACCGTTAAGGGCGACGCGTGGCTCGGTATCGAGGGCGATGATTCGATCATGATGATGCTCAAGGGAATACTCGCGTTTATCATCATCGCGGCTTTCATCCTGCTCTATATCTCGAATCTCAGGGATGTGCGGGAGAGTGCCGGAAAGCTTGAAAAAGGAGAGACTCTGCCTGCATTTCCCGAAGCGTTAAAGCAGTTTTTTGACAGGAAGTTTTATAAAGCGGCTCTGACGCTGCCCGTTGCCGGTGTGCTGGTATTCAGCATTCTGCCGATCGTGTTCATGATCCTGATCGCTTTTACCGATTACGGCGGAGAGATAGTTCCTCCCGAGCTCGTCAGCTGGATAGGACTCGGCAATTTTAAGAAGATACTCGGACTCGGCAATATAAAGGATACGTTCGTAAAGATCCTCGGATGGAACTTCATATGGGCGGTTTGCGCGACCTTCCTGAACTATTTCGGTGGATTGGGGCTCGCGCTCCTTCTGAACAAAAAATGCGTGAAAGGCAAGACATTCTGGAGGAGCTTTCCGATACTTGCGTACGCAGTACCCGGTTTTATCACGCTCCTGGGCTTCAAATTCATGTTTTCCTACGGAGGCCCCATAAACTATTACATAACGCTTTTCGGACGGAATGCGGTGGGTTTTCTGGACATTGACGCAGGTATAAAGGCGAAGCTGATCGGCCTGCTGGTAAACGCATGGATATCCGTGCCGACTTCGATGCTCCTGGCTACGGGAATACTCTCAAACATGAACGCGGATCTTTACGATGCCGCGAGCATAGACGGCGCGTCTTCCTTTAAGCAGTTTACGAAGATCACGCTGCCGTTTGTGGTCTTTTCGACCACGCCGGTACTGATCACGAGCTTTGTCGGAAATTTCAACAACTTCGGTATTTTCTACTTCCTGAGGGGAGGACTTTATCAGGACGGTTATTTCCTCGCGAGCGATACGGATCTATTGATCAACTGGCTCTACAATCTTTCCATCGCGAATAACTATTACTCGATCGGCGCCGCGATCAGCCTTATCATCTTTGTGATAACATCGCTGATCTCGCTGACCGTATATGTTAGGAGCAATGCGTACAGAAAGGAGGACACGTTCAGATGAAAGGAAGCCGTTTTAAACGCAATGCCGACAGTATCATCACCCATATTGTCCTCATCATCGTCTGCGCGATATTCGCTTTCCCTGTAATATGGCTTATCGCGGCTTCGTTTTCAAAGAGCGGCTCGATATACGATATCAAGGGCTTTTTCCCTGATTCATTCAGCTTCGCGAGCTATAAGAGGCTGTTCACCGATACGGCGATGTACGATTACCCGAACTGGCTGAAGAATACGCTGTTCGTTTCGGTTTTCTCGAGTCTTATCGGAACCGTGCTCGTGATACTTACGGCATATACGATCAGCCGTTTTCAGTTCAGAGGCAGGAAAATGCTGATGAAGACAACGCTTGTCCTTTCAATGTTCCCGGGATTCATGGGCATGACAGCCGTTTATCTGATCATGGTCAGTTTCAATCTGATAAACAGACTCTGGAGCCTTATCCTGATATATGCCGCCGGAGCGCCGATGGGATATCTCGTGCAGAAAGGCTATTTTGATACGATCTCGGGCACTATATACGAAGCAGCAAGGATCGACGGAGCCGACAACATGAGGATATTCGGATCCATCACGCTGCCGCTGGCAAAGCCGATCATCGTTTACACCGCGCTTACGCAGTTCGCGTGGCCCTGGAGCGATTTCATTCTTCCGAGCCTGCTGCTGAAGAACAAGGATCTCTGGACCGTAGCAGTAGGTCTTACGAGCCTCGGAGAGACTGAGTTCACGCGCTTCGCGGCCGGATCGATATTTATCGCGGTGCCGATAGTCATTCTTTATTTCGCGCTGTCGGGTTTCCTCGTGCAGGGAGTATCGCAGGGAGCGGTAAAAGAGTAGGATTTTGAATTTTATCGGTAAATGTGTTATCATATTAAAAGAAAGTCCGCCATGCCGGCAGTAATGCAGGCAAAAACAAAACGGACATGATGAGTGCGTATATGGCTAATTTTACCGAAAGAGCGATAAAGGAATCATTTGTAAAGCTGCTTAACGAGCGGCCCATCGATAAGATCACCGTTAAGGATATCGTTGAGGACTGCGGTATAAACAGGAATTCGTTTTATTATCATTTTCAGGATGTGCCCATGCTTCTCGGGCAGATAGTCAGGGACCAGGCAGAGCTTGTAATTACCGAGTATCCGACCGTAGATTCGCTGGAAGCAGCGATGGAAGCGATCATCAGTTTCGCGCTGAAGAACAAAAACGCGGTGCTGCATATCTTTAATTCCGTAAACCGGGATATACTCGAACGCAACCTTTCCGAGCTGTGCGAAGACGTGATCGGAAAATACATCGATTCGATCATTACGGACAAGAAATACACCGAAGATGACAGGCGGATAATAGTCGGATTCCTCAAATGCGAGTTCTTCGGAGTGACGGTGAACTGGCTGAACGACGGAATGAAGGAAGACCTGATGAAGGACAGCAGGAGATTCTTCGAGATGATGCCGGGGCTGCTGGAGGGAGCGCTGAAGATCACGGAAACAATAAAAAATGAATGATTGCTTTTAAACCATGGCTATGTTTTAGACATTTGACCTAATATGTCTGAATTTCAGACAGACCCGCGCGGTCTGTCTTTTTTTTGTCCATTTTTCAGACCGTGTACGAAATCATGACAATGCAGGATATCTGTCCATTTTACCCTGCGTCTGACGGTGTTAATATGGCTTCAACAAAGGAGGCGAAAAGATATGCGTTCCACAGTTTCAATGAGAACCGCGAAGATCGGATACATCGTCAGTTCGATCCTGTTCTGCATCTTCGGAGCGGTCCTGATGATCTTCCCCGAGATCTCGAT
>JAFZKM010000058.1 GCA_017553665.1 Lachnospiraceae bacterium | reverse complement strand
TGAGGAAGAACTACGGCGCCGCGGATCTGCTGATCTGCATGACGTCCGTCAAGACCCATACGGAAATGAGCTTCGATAGTCTCGTCAAACTTTGCTGTAGATGTCTTCTTAACTAAACTGCATGCATCAGCTACATCGTAAAGAACTGTCTTATCGATGAGCTTCGCTGCTTCCTGGTATTTTTTTCCTCTTTTCATTATTAATTACCTCCTGGTGGTATTAGCGGATCCTCGTGAATCCTTCCACTTCTTTCAAATGTGATTTTGTTATTGTTGTCAATTAGTCCTCAACTACGATACCCATCGAACGAGCGGTACCGGCAATCATACTTGTTGCAGCTTCGATGCTTGCGGCATTAAGATCGGGCATCTTCTGCTCTGCGATCTTCTGTACCTCAGATCTCTTGATGGTAGCAACCTTAACCTTGTTGGGCTGACCCGACGCGGTCTTGATGTTGCAGGCCTTCTTGAGAAGAACAGCTGCGGGAGGAGTCTTTGTGATGAAGCTGAAGCTTCTGTCTGCATATACTGTAATAACTACAGGGATGATAAGATCACCCATCTGTGCCGTTCTGGCATTGAATTCCTTTGTGAACTGAACGATGTTAACACCGTGCTGTCCAAGTGCGGGGCCGACCGGGGGTGCCGGTGTTGCCTTGCCTGCAGGAATCTGTAACTTAATGTAACCTGTAACTTTCTTAGCCATTATTGTCTCCTCTTTTCATAATCGATTATATCTGTATTTCTTAGTTGTCGGATCTTACATCCGTAAGTCCAAGTTCAACAGGCGTCTCCCTGCCGAACATATCGATATTGATCGTAACGGTCTGTGCGTCCAGGTCGATAGCACGAACCACGCCCTGACTGTCTTTCCATGTACCGTTGATGATCGTAACCGTGTCGCCTTCTTCGAAGTCGAGCAGTATCTCGCTCGGTCCGTTGTTCATCGCGTCCATCTCTTCCTGCGAGAGAGGAACCGGTTTTGATCCGGGACCTACGAAGCCTGTTACGCCTCGGGTATTTCTGACGATATACCAGGTGTCATCATTCATGATCATGTTGATGAGCACGTAACCGGGGAACATCTTCTTCTCAACCTGCTTCTTGACACCGCTTCTGATCTCGGTGACAGTCTGCACGGGAACCGAAACATCCAATATCTGGTCCTGAAGCCCTCTGTTTTCAATTGTTTTCTTAAGGTCAAGCATGACCTTGTTTTCATAACCCGAGTAGGTATGAACAACGTACCATTTAGCTTCTGCCATATTTACTCCTATCTTTTATCAAACAATGATCTTGTCGAGTCCGAGTTTGATCGCTGCATCAACCAACGCAATGAGCAAGCCCAGAAGGATAGAAATAATAACAACTGCGGTAGACTCCTTGAATAAAGTCTCCTTTGAAGGCCAGGTGATCTTCCTCCACTCAGACTTAACGCCCTTGAGGAAGCTCTTCTTTGCAGGCTTGGTATTAGCAGCCGCTTTGTTTGTCTCTGCCATATGTACCTTCCTTTCCCTTACTTCGTTTCCTTGTGCATGGTGTGCTTCTTGCAGAATCTGCAGTACTTCTTTGTTTCCATTCTGTCAGGATGATTCTTTTTCTCTTTCGTCGTGTTGTAGTTACGCTGCTTGCACTCTGTGCATGCTAATGTAATTTGTACTCGCACAACTTCCACCTCCGTTTTCTGATACTCACAGGCAATGTGGTATGTTGCCCGTGGCTGCAATTAAATAGTATGCTTTTGCGCAACAAAAAAAAGCTGTATGCGCACCAGCCCTAACAGATTATCATAGAAATCCTCATACGTCAAGCACTTTTTCGCGCTTACTTTACCCTTTTTTGCCTGCTCGGGCCTCATATTCAAAAAAGTCTTGCGTTTGGAAAAAACAGACTGTATATTATTATTGCTTTTAATAGGAAAGCATATAATGATCATCCACAGCCTTTGATATCCCGCTCCAGCGGATATTGCATATATATGAAAAAAGTATTGGTTCTTCTTCTGAGCCTCAGTGTTCTGCTGCAGGGCTCTTATATTCGCAGTGCCGGCCCGTCTGCCGCCTGCTCTTTGCCGTCCGGTCTTTCGGACGCTCATTCCACGGTCATCGTTACATTGCGCGAGGGCTGCGAAGCTCCCGATCTTGCCGCTGACCGTACCTGTATCTCGTTCCGTGACGATTCCTTTGTGATCCTCGACTATTATGGCAACGAAACCGAGCTCGATGCCTTCCTTTCTTACGCGGAGAGCCTTCCGGGCGTTCTTTCGGCAGAGCGTGATACCGAAGGCTTCCTGACCGCAGCGTCGGGGCCGCAGACCGATGACTACTTCGCGGCCACCCAGTACTGGTTCAATAACACGGGCAGCTATTCCAAGTTCTACGTGACCGGCACTACCGCCATTCCGTCGGCCGAGGACATCGACATAGACGGTCCCGAGGGCTGGGAGCTCTATCGTGAGCTAGCTCCCGCTCACCGCGCAATCGTCGCGGTCATTGACACCGGCATAGATTTCCAGCACCCCGATCTCGCCGACAAAATGTGGATCAATTCGGGTGAGATCCCGGACAACGGCATCGACGATGACGGGAACGGATACATTGACGACGTGTACGGCTGGGACTTTTTCAATAACGACTCAAGCATCTGCCATTACGAATACAGTGAGGCGCATGACGCGTATCTGTGCGCTTCCACGGACAATGACAATCACGGCACTCATTGCGCCGGCATCATAGCCGCCTCCGCCGACAACGAGATCGGTATCGCGGGCGTAGCATCGATCGGTGATATCAGGCTGATGTCCCTCAAGGTCTACGGCGGCTCCGAATGCAGCGGAAGCGTGGCTGACGCGATCAAGGCCATCCGTTACGCCGACCGCATGGGCGCCGACGTCTGCAACATCAGCTGGGGCTTCTACAATTATTCATCCTCGCTCTACACCGCTATCGCGCGTTCAAATATGCTTTTCGTCTGCGCCGCGGGCAACGACGGCACCAACAATGACGAAACTCCCATATATCCCGCGAGCTATAATCTTCCGAACATTATCTCGGTCGCATATCTTGACGAGAACGGCGCGATCTCCTCAGGTTCGAACAGGGGCGCCGCAAGCGTCGATACCGCGGCTCCGGCGAAGGATGTTTTCAGCACCGTGGTCGGCTCCTACTCCTCGATGAGCGGTTCTTCGATGGCCGCGCCGCAGGTGACCGGCATCGCGGCTTTGCTCTATACCCTGGGCAAGGGCATGTTCGCTTCGAACGTTAAGGATATCATCCTGAATTCGCTAAAGCCCGTCGACGGACTTTCGGAATATATTTCAGGCGGCGGAATACCGAGTCTTTCCCTGGCGCTTTCGTCGGCCGACCGCGTCCTTTTCGACCGTGAGCTCCCGCATATGCAGATCGGGCTGTCCTTCTCGGGCGGTGATCTGCTGGTTCGTGTCGGCGCCGAAGATCACGGTCCCTCCGGTATCGGAGACATCAGATATTTCACGGGCAGACGCTCACTTTCATACTTCGCGCACGGCACCGAAGGCACCGCGATCCCGAACGGCGAGCTGGTTCTGGCCAAGGGCGGACGCTACACCTTCTTCGTCAGTGACCGCGCGGGCAATGAGGTTCTGCGCACCCTGCAGATCCCCGACGATGTGCTTGCCCCGAAGATCGGGAAGCTCTCGGTTTCGGTCAACAACAAGATGACAAAGCTTACGGTCTCCGCTTATGTGAGCGACGAACAGTCGGGTCTGCGCACGGTCAAGTACCTGAAGGGCGTGCACGGCAGCTCCGCTTTTGTCTCTTCCGCGGTAGAGCCGATCACCCCGGATGAAGACGGCAAAATCTCCTTCCGTGTTTCCCGGGAAGGCACTTACACGATCTACGCCTGCGACAACCGCGGCAATGAAACCATCGTGCACGCTTACGCTTACATCCGCAGGGCTTCGGGCATCGCACTCGGAAATACCGAGCTCGGCCTTCTTCCCGGTGATGCTCATCGCCTCACGGCAATCATCACGCCCGCGTCTTCGACAGACCGCGTGACATTTACATCATCCGACGCTTCGGTGGCCGAGGTATCCGCATCCGGCACCGTAAAGGCCGTTGCTCCCGGAACCTGCACGATCACCGCTTCCACCTCGAGCGGGAAGACCGCGACCTGTGAAGTGACCGTAAGTGAGCCCGAAGAATGATGAGGTTTTATGTTCAAGAAAAATGACCTGCTGATAATCGCCGCGGTATTGCTGCTCGCTTCCGCCGCGTTTCTGGCCGTAAAACTTGCCGGAAATTCCGATCCCGGACGGGTTGAGATCCGTGTAAACGGGAAGCTCACCGCCTCATACAGTCTCGGTACCGACCGGGAATTCAACGTCACCGGCTATGACGGCGGCGAAGTACATGGCATTATATCCGGCGGAACGGTGGACGTCACCGCTGCTTCCTGCCCCGACAAAATATGCGTGGACCACAGCGCGATCCGCCATACGGGAGAATCGATAATCTGTCTTCCGAACCGCGTGGTGATCACGATCACGGCAGGGAACAACACAGACGATGACGGCACCATCGACGCCGTAGTTGGAGATTAATATGAGTTCTCGCGATAACGAACGCAATAAAAAAAGAATCACCCGCCTTACCACGGCGGGTGTTCTGGTTGCGCTTGCTTTTATCTTAAGTTATCTTGAGAGCCTGCTGCCCTCGTTCACCGGCGTGCCCGGCGTAAAACCCGGCTTCGCCAATATCGCGGTAATGTGCGCGCTCTACGCGCTCGGCGGCAGAACGGCCGTCGCTGTCGCGCTCATACGCGTGGTCCTCTCCGGCTTCATGTTCACCGGAATGAACGCGATGCTCTACAGCCTCGCAGGCTCAGCCCTGAGTCTCATCATCATGCTGCTTCTCCGCAGCACAGATAAATTCTCGGTCCCCGCCGTCAGCATCGCGGGCGCCGTCGCCCACAATGCCGGCCAGATCCTCCTCGCATGTCTCAT
Organism: Lachnospiraceae bacterium; assembly: GCA_017553665.1. Next base: position 2,407 of record JAFZKM010000058.1, on the reverse strand, counting down.
GCTGGGGAAGGCGGTCCTTTACTATCTGCCGGTACTTATCATATCAGGCTCCATCGCCGGTCTTGTGATCGGTATCATTTCCGCCTTTATTATTCCTCGCATTGCCCTTCTACAAAAATAATCCAGCCAACATTCAGAACGGTTCTCAGGGCACAAATTTGGCTCGGGCGCCGCAGAGAAAACTTCCGGGACCCGTAAAGGACGCCGGTACTTATCGACCGTACTTAGGTCGATTATGTACCGCTGCGTCCGTAATCGGAGCGAGAGCGTGTCTCCGGAAGTTTTACTCGTTGCCGTCCGAGCCTCAGTTTTTCGTTAGAACCGTTCGTGACTTACTCGTTGGCTTTCATTGCTTCGATCGCGGAGATCTTCGTGGCCTTAACCGCCGGAATGAATCCGGATACTATACCGACCAGCATCGCGAAGGCCGCTCCGAAGAGAGGCAGCCAGAGCGGAATGACCGATACCGCGGTTGCTGCTCCGCCATATCCTCCGCTCATGATCGCGCCCATGATATCGGCTCCGTATTTGTTCAGGGCCCACGACCCGATGTAGCTCAGTCCGATTCCCACGAGACCGCCGATCAGACCGATCATGCCCGCCTCGAAAAGGAAGAGCTTGCGTACGTCTGCTACCTTGCAGCCGAGCACCTTCATGATACCGATCTCTCTGGTTCTCTCGTAGATCGACATGATCATCGTGTTCGCGATATTGATCGCGGATACGAGCATCGCTACCGCGCCGATCGCGCCGAGGATCATCTCCAGCATCTTTGCCGTATCCTGCATGGGCTTGATGTACTCCATGTCGGAAGTCGATTTGAATCCCAGCTTTTCGATCTCTTCCTGAACGTCCGTAACATTGTTCATGTTGTCAACGTTGATACGGATAGACTCAAAAGTATCGAGCGACGCAAGAGCCTTCTTGCGGTCTTCGCCCTTCAATGTTCTCGAGTACTTCGTGTAGAGGTCCTTATACATATCAAAATCCATGAAAACGGACCAGTTCGCCTCGGAATATCCGCTCTCGGGAGAAGATATCTTGCGGCGGTTCGCGACATTGTACTCAAATTCTTTCTTGCCCTTAGGCATATACTCGTTGAATTTCAGCGTGATCTTATCCTTGTCCAGATCGATCGTCTTATAGCGCGTAGTCATTCCGCTCCAGTCATAAAACTCCTGCACTGACTGTGAGCCAAAGTACATGGCGTCCTTCGCGTCTTCCTTTGTAGGATAAGTGCCGTCCTCCAGCGCAGGGAACCCGAAATCCTCATAGCAGGACATATCCATGACTACGAGGTTCGCCCAGGTCTGGAACTTTCCGCTGTAAAACTGCGCGGACGCGTAAAAGTACGGCGTCACGCACTTTACGTGTTTTATATTCCTGAGCTGCTCAAGCACTTCCGTGTTCAGCGTTTGTTTCGTGACACTCAGATCGTCATTCTCATTCCACTCATAATTATTGGCCTGAACATTGATGATCGTCATGCTTCCGTTCTCCAGCACGGAGGACTCGAAGCTCTTGTTCATTCCGATTCCGACAGAGATCATTACGACGATCGAAACCGTACCGATAACAACGCCTACTACGGTAAGTATCGTTCTCGCTTTACGACGGAAGAGGTTTCGCAGACCCATTCTAATAAGGTCAATAATCCTCATCGTCGATATCCTTTACTTTATTCTTTCTCTTCTTGCTGATAACAATAACAGTGGCAACAACACCTGCGACAACAACCGCGCATACTACTATGAACAGCCAGATAGGCATTCCGAGGATCTTTCCGCTCTTCTCTCCGTCGATGTCTCCGCCGGGATCAAAGCCGGGATCGTATCCGGGATCGTCGCTCGGCCAGTCCATACCGGGATCATAGCCGGGATCGTATCCGCCGCCGTTGTCATTTACATACTCGGTGAAATCCTGTGAAAGAGTTACTTCCTCGCCGTTGCTGTCCTCAAAATGAACGGTCACGGTGCCGTGCGCCTCGCCGCCTACCAGCGGAACCACAGAAGGAGTAACATATTCGGAGCTGTAGCCGTTTACCGCGCCTACGTAGCTCATGTTGCTGTTGTTCGCGAGCATGAAATCGCCCTCGATAGTAACGTATACGTTGCCGAGAGTCGACTTGCCCATGTTGTAGAACTCAAAGCTTAAGTCTACAGGCTCGCCTACGTTGATGCCTGCCCACGAATCAATGTGGATATTCTCGATAACAGGTCTGTAATTCTCGATCGCGCGGAGCTTAACCGTATTCTCTTCGCTTACTCCGCCCTTTTCCTTGTCCACGTCGGACATATCTTCATACTCATATTCCACAAGGAGCGTGATCGGATAATCTCCGGTAACCGCGTCCATTCTGGTCTTCAGCTCGATCTCGAGCGAAGCGGTCGACCCTGCCTTGATCTCG
>JAFZKM010000004.1 GCA_017553665.1 Lachnospiraceae bacterium | reverse complement strand
TTATACATACGGCTCTCCGAGGTGCAAGGTTTTTGGTGATTATCGCGCATTTCCATGCACTTATATTATACCAGAAACCGCTCAGGAAGTCAGTATTCTCAACGCTTTAAGCAAGTTTTATTTGTTATAAGCAGACACTAAATAATGCAGTGGAGTAGTAGCGGTCACCGCTGTCGGGAAGCAGAGCAACGATAACCTTTCCCTTGTTCTCGGGGCGCTTTGCGAGTGTGATCGCGCCGTAGAGCGAAGCTCCCGATGAGATTCCTACCGAGATGCCTTCCTTCCTTGCGAGCAGTCTCGCGGTATCAAATGCGTCCTGGTTGGAAGCCTTGAATACTTCGTCATAAACCTTGGTGTTCAGAACATCGGGAACGAAGCCTGCGCCGATACCCTGGATCTTGTGAGCACCGCTCCTGCCTTCGGAGAGAACGGGAGAATCCTCGGGCTCGAGCGCTACGACTTTCACATTGGGATTCTGTGACTTAAGATATTCGCCGGTACCTGTAACGGTTCCGCCGGTGCCTACGCCTGCGATGAAGATATCAACCTTGCCGTTGGTATCCTTCCAGATCTCGGGACCTGTGGTGGCTTTGTGGATCGCGGGATTCGCGGGATTAACGAACTGGCCGGGAATGAAGCTGTTCGGGATCTCCTTGGCGAGCTCTTCAGCCTTCGCGATAGCGCCCTTCATGCCCTTTGCCCCCTCTGTGAGCACGAGTTCGGCGCCGTAAGCCTTGAGGATGTTTCTTCTCTCAACGCTCATGGTCTCGGGCATCGTAAGGATGATGCGGTAGCCCTTCGCAGCCGCGATGGATGCAAGTCCGATACCGGTATTTCCGGAAGTGGGCTCAATGATGACCGAACCTTCCTTTAACAGGCCCTTCTGCTCCGCGTCCTCGATCATGGCCTTCGCGATGCGGTCCTTAACGCTTCCTGCGGGATTAAAATACTCGAGCTTTACGAGAACTGTGGCTTCGAGGCCCAGTTCCTTCTCAATGTTTGTTACCTCAACGAGCGGTGTGTTGCCGATGAGTCCCAGAGTTCCTTTGTAAATGTTTGACATAATCTTTTCTCCTTTTTTTAATTTATATTTATTGTATCACTAACTTAAACTGCCGCAAATCCTTTCTCGAGATCGGCGATGATATCATCGATATGCTCGGTTCCGATCGAGAGACGGATAGTGTTGCGGTTGATGCCCTGATCCTTAAGCTCTTCGTCGGAAAGTTGTGAATGAGTGGTGGATGCGGGGTGGATCACGAGGCTCTTAACATCAGCGACATTCGCGAGCAATGAGAAGATCTGCAGCGCGTCGATGAATCTCCAGGCTTCGTCCTGACCGCCCTTGATATCAAATGTGAAGATCGATGCGCCGCCGTTCGGGAAATATCTCTTGTAAAGCTCGTGATCGGGATGGTCGGGCAGTGAAGGATGATTAACCTTTTCTACCTTCGGATGATTCTTGAGGAATTCAACAACCTTCTTTGTGTTCTCCGCATGACGCTCAAGTCTTAAGGACAGTGTTTCTACGCCCTGAAGAAGCAGGAAAGCGTTGAAGGGAGAGATGGTCGCGCCGGTGTCGCGGAGCAGGATCGCGCGGATATAGGTAACGAAAGCAGCGGGACCTACGACATCATAGAATGAAACGCCGTGATAGCTGGGATTCGGAGCAGCGATGTTCGGATATTTTCCGGAAGCCTTCCAGTTGAATTTGCCGGACTCAACGATGATGCCGCCGAGGGTTGTTCCGTGTCCGCCGATGAACTTGGTGGCCGAATGAACAACGATGTCAGCGCCGTGCTCGATGGGTCTGATAAGATAAGGTGTACCGAAGGTGTTGTCAACAACTACGGGCAGTCCGTGCTTATGAGCTATTTCAGCGATAGCGTCGATATCCGGAATATCGCTGTTGGGATTGCCGAGTGTCTCGAGATAAACGGCTCTGGTGTTATCCTTTATCGCTGCTTCTACTTCCGCAAGATTGTGCGCGTCAACAAAAGTAGTGGTGATACCGTACTGGGGGAGTGTGTGCGCAAGAAGGTTGTAGCTTCCGCCGTAGATGGTCTTCTGCGCTACGATGTGGCCGCCGTTCGCGGCTAATGCTTCAATCGTATATGTAATGGCTGCAGCGCCGGACGCGAGCGCAAGAGCGGCACTTCCGCCCTCGAGGGCTGCAAGTCTCTTTTCGAGAACGTCCTGAGTGGAATTGGTAAGTCTTCCGTAAATGTTTCCGGCGTCCGCAAGTCCGAAGCGGTCAGCTGCGTGCTTGCTGTTGCGGAATACATAGGAAGTGGTCTGGTAGATCGGAACCGCGCGCGCATCGGTAGCGGGATCGGGCTGTTCCTGTCCAACGTGTAACTGTAATGTCTCAAATCTGTAATCGCTCATAATCTTTATTCTCCTTTTATTAATTTCAATTTTGAATTATTATGTAAATGTATCGCATATCGTGCATCTTTATTTTTGCCCTTCAGGGTAAAAGAATACCCGGGAGCTATGGTTTTACTCCCGGGCAAATGGCTTACAATATGCTTATGCAGTATTATTGTTTTTTATCGAGGCGCGCGGATGCATAGTCGTACGCCCCGGCCATAATAGATGCCCGGGAGATTCGCATTCGACAACACATGACGCTGTATGATCTGATAATAACGGTAGTACGGCTCATCCTGACGCCCTCCTTTCGTTTCACTTGTTGAACGTAGAATAACACTATTAACCTACCGTGTCAATAGGTAATTTGAAAAAATTTTTTTCGGTTGTATCACCCTATTACCCTGAGGTATAATGGGTAAAAGAAAAGAGAGGTGATATCATGATTTCCACAAGAGGAAGATACGCGATCAGAGTGATGATCGACCTGGCTGAGAATGATAAGGGTGGCTATATCCCTTTGAAGGATGTTGCCGAGAGACAGGGTATTTCCAAAAAATACCTTGAGATAATAGTGAAGGATATGGTGGCGGGCGGACTGCTCGTCGGAGCCAGCGGAAAGGGCGGCGGATATAAGCTCTGCCGAAAGCCCGAGGAATATACGATCGGCGAGATCATCGAGCTGATGGAAGGGACGCTGGCTACGGTCGCATGCCTTGAGAGCACCGCGGCGCCCTGCCCGAAGGCATCGGAGTGCCGCACGATCGCTCTGTGGGCCGAGTATTATAAGCTCACGCTCGATTTCTTTAACGGAAAGCACCTGAGCGACCTTGTACGGAAAGGATAATGATGCGTAAAACATCTGTGAACGGAACCGTCAGATACACGCTGCTGAACGTCGCGTACTTCGCGGCCTTCTGCACCGTGCACGCGTACGCAGCGGTCTATCTGATCTCAAAGGGCTTCAGCAACACCGAGGTCGGTGTGCTTCTCGCGGCCGCGAATATCGTTTCGGCGATCCTGCAGCCCGTGATAGCAGGGATCATTGACAGGCCCGGATATCTGACGAACAGGCGCTTTATAATCATCGCGGTCATGATCATCATGACAGGCTCCGCGATCC
>JAFZKM010000057.1 GCA_017553665.1 Lachnospiraceae bacterium | reverse complement strand
GCCTTCGTTACGCCTCTTTCCGGCGCGGCGGTCCTTGCGGTGATGATATGCCTCTTTAACCGCGGAATGCGGTACTACAGGTCTACGGGAAGCTGATGCTTATTATGTGCTTAACGCACGGAACGGAGATATATGAGTAAAAAGATACTGATAATAAATACCGGCGGGACACTCTCGTCTGTAGCGAAGGGCAACGGTCTGATGCCGGGCCTTTCGATCCATGACATGCAGAAGGAACTGCAGATCGTCTCGGGTGATATTGACATTGAGATCGAGGATTTCTGCTCGCTTGACAGCGCGAACATCTTCCCCGAGGACTGGTGCGCGCTCGCGCAGTATATCAGCGACAGGAGGAACAGTTATGACGGCATCGTGGTGATACATGGCACCGATACGCTCGCGTACACATCGTCGATGCTCTCGTTCATGCTGAGGAATATCAACATTCCCGTCGTGATCACGGGATCACAGCTCTCGATCATCAATCCGGTCGCTGACGCGATGGAGAACTGCCGCTGCGCGATACATATGGCCGCAAGCAAGATACCGGGCGTATTCGTGGCATTCAACCGCAAGGTCATGCTCGGCTGCAGGGCTTCAAAGGTACGTTCGTTGAGCTTTGACGCGTTTGAGAGCATCAATTATCCCAATATCGCGACGATCAGCTCGCTCGGAATGAAGATCGACGAAGCGGCCGTTCCCGGGAGGACGGGGATATTCAAGCTCACGAATACCTATTCGGACAAAGTCGGCCTGATCAAGATGTTCCCGGGGATTCACCGCGATGTATTTGAGTCGATGGCGGAACGCGGATACAAGGGACTTTACGTCGAGGCCTACGGTATCGGCGGAATGCCTTTCTTAAAGCATGATTTCATCACGACGCTGGAGAGGCTGATAAATGACGGAATGACAGTGGTAATAGGCACCCAGTGCGTCTATGAGGGCTCGAAGATGGATGTCTACGAGACCGGAAAGAGGGCTCTGGAGGCCGGCGCGCTCGAGGCGCATGACATGACCTGCGAGGCCGCTCTCACGAAGCTCATGTGGATACTCGGAATGACCGGAGATCCCGCTGAGATACGAGATCATTACGCGATGAACATTGCCGGGGAGCTTCGGTATTCACTCTAAGTGGGGTTGTAATGACAGAGATATGCAGGTATTTTAGTATACGACGGTTTTGGGGTTTTGGCAGGAGGAAGGCATGAAAAGGATGGAGCGCCCGACCAGGGTGCTGCTGATCGCAGGGCTGATCGTTTACGCGGCCGGTATTCTGGGCGGCATTTCGCCGGTTTTCTCAAACCTGGGAACGGTAGGCTGGTGCGCGATCGCGTTGGCGTGGATCTTTCGCGTCAGATATTATATTGTCGAGAAGCATATCTGCAGACACCTCGTTTCCGGGGGTGTCATGCTTCTTCTTCTTTTTGTGTTCAGAATTCTTCGTTATCGTACGGCAGGCATATTTCCGGCATTTGGCCGGTACATGTGGTACGGCTATTACATCCCCTTTATCATACTTCCAGTCCTCGGACTCTTCATGGCGCTGTGCATCGGACTTCCCGATGAGGAATCCTTTGTGCGCATGCGGCCCTTCAGAGTCGGCATGTGGGTGCTGTCGGGCATCCTGCTCGCAATCGTGTTTACGAACGACAGGCACGGATTATTGATCAAATTCTCCGAGGAAGCGATGCGGACCGGAGAAGGACCGCATTCCTACGGCTTCATGCAGTATCCGATCATCGCGTGGATGGTGGGACTTTCGCTTACCGCGTTCATTATCCTGATGCACCGCTGCAGGGTTTCGGGCTGCAGGAAAAAATGGTATATACCCGCTTCGATATACATTTTCGGTACCGTGCTCTACGCCTGGTACTATCTGAACGGAGGCAATTCTCCGAAACTGTTCGGCATCAAGCTGTACCTGATCCAGGAGGTTTGTCTGCTGATCTTTATCGGAGTATGCGAAGCATGTATCGATATAGGCCTGATCCCGTCGAATTCGGGATATTTAAGGATATTCGAGCTCTCTGACTGGAATGTCGCGATCGCCGACAAAAACGGCAACAGGGCATTCTCTTCGGGCGATCTTAAGGGAGTGACTCCGGGACTTCTGAAGGCCTCACTCGAGAGCAGCAAGGCCGTCGGCTCGGGAAGACTTCTTACCGCGTTCCCGATCAGCGGCGGAATGGCCGGCTGGGTATCGAACGTTTCGGAGCTTGAGCGCATCAATGAGAGGATCCGCGAGAAGACACAGGAGCTCGAGATAGAGAACGGAGTCATCAGGGAGAGCGAGAGCCTGAGGCTCAAGAGAGCCGCATTTGAGACGCAGAACCGTCTGTACGACAGTATAATACCGATAGTCACGCCGCAGCTGACCATGATCAGGGATCTGCTCAAAGAGCCTGACAGAGAGAAGCTCTTTACCGCGATGATCCTGAGCGTATACGTAAAGAGGCGTTTTAATCTCGCGATAGTCACGGACAATACGGACATCGCGGATATCACCGAGCTCTGGCTGGCCATCCGCGAGACTGTAGAGGTCCTTCAGGATACCGGCATTTCCGCGTTCATCGATGCCTGCGGGCATACGGATGTGCAGGCCGACAGGATGCTCGCCTGCTATGAGTTCTTTGAGGCCGTTATTGAACAGGCGATACCCGGATTAAAGAGCATCTTCGTGAAGCTCAGCGTAGCGGGCGGCAGCCCGGAACTCAGGATACTCATAGACGCGGGGAAGGAACTCCGCTTTGACGCGCCCGGTATCGAGAAGCTGCG
>JAFZKM010000056.1 GCA_017553665.1 Lachnospiraceae bacterium | reverse complement strand
TCATCCGCCGTTATTACAACACTCTCTGCCAGGCATTCCAGGGCAATGCGAGCCCCGCAGAGGTCATGAAGATCGAGATGATCATGAAGCAGGCCGGCGTTACTCTTGACCAGCGTCCCGTTATCGCGGCGGCGAACAAGAAGGCGGCCGAGACCGGTGCTCCCGCGGCCGCGATGGTACTTCCCGACGGCAGGATCGTTACCGGCAAGACCACACCGCTGCTCGGCGCGTCCGCGGCGCTTCTGCTGAACGTGCTGAAGGCGCTCGGCGGCATTGACCAGGAGGTGGATCTGATCGCGCCTTCGATCATTGAGCCCATACAGGATCTGAAGGTAAATCACCTCGGCAATTCAAACCCGAGACTTCATACGGATGAGATACTGATCGCGCTTACTATCTGCGCGGAAACCGATGAAAAAGCGGAGATCGCGATGCAGCAGCTGCGCCGCCTCAAGGGCTGCGAGGCGCACACGAGCGTGATCCTCTCGCAGGTGGACAGCAATACATTCCGCAAGCTGGGAGTCAATCTCACGAGCGAGCCGGCTTACCAGAACAAGAAGCTGTTCCATGGTTAAAAAACCTGAGGAATACGGTCGGACAGGTATTGCCGCGGAGTCAAAAAACACACGCACTACCTTCGCTGGGCTGCGCATTATTGTCACGTTCTCACGGCGACGCATGAAAGATTGTCGCCTTCGAACGTGCACAATGCTTGCGCAGCTCAGTCGTTTGCTATCGTTTTTTGACAACCACGGCATACCGTCCGACCTTACATGCAGGAAGATACAAATGGATTACATAAGCGATTCCGATTCTAGGCCGGGATCGTTTTTTTTGGAACAAAAGAAGATAGAAGAGCAAGATGATTGGCGAGAAAACGGATTGACGAAAAAAGGAGAATTTGGTATAGTTATGGTGAGCAATCGGTTGCGCAACAAGATAATCAATATTGCGCAGATTTGAGACGGAGGATGTGAATTGATCATGAGAATCGGAAAGAAACGGATCATCGCGCTGATGATGATCCTTTGCATGATAATGGTAATGAGCGGCTGTAAGGGTTCTGCCGGAAACGGGACAAATGACGGTACCGGAAGCGATACCGCGGCGACGGGTACGGACGCAGGTCAGAGCGGTACAGGGGATGCTTCGGGTCAGGATGAGGAGCCGAAGATAACCAAGGATCCCCGCCTGGCGAACGCGGACCCTGTCACACCCGATCCCCGGCTTTCCGGCGGCGGCAGCGGCGGACAGAGCGAAAGCGCGCCCGCGATCGACAGACCCGTGACGGTCAGCGTGCCTCTTGCGAAGATCGAGGGCAGCAGCCTTTATGTCGAAAAAGTAGAGAACCTGCCCGACAATTTCATCTTCGGAATGGACTCATCGGCGGTGCTCGCGGAGGAGGCTTCGGGCGTCAAGTATTATGACTATGACGGCAATGAGCAGGATGTATTCAAAACCCTTGCGGAAAACGGCATAAACTATATCCGTGTACGCGTCTGGAACAATCCTTACGACAGTGAAGGGCATGGATACGGCGGCGGAAACTGCGATATCAATGTGGCGACAGAGATAGGAAAGCGCGCGACGAAATACGGAATGCGGCTCCTTGTCGACTTCCATTATTCCGATTTCTGGGCGGATCCCGGAAAGCAGATGGTGCCTCTGGCGTGGAAGGACATGGATATAGATACAAAGTCCGAGGCTCTGTATCAGTATACGCTCGACTGCCTGAACCGGCTGAAGGATGCCGGAGTGGACGTAGGCATGGTACAGGTCGGAAACGAGACGAACGGTTCCATGTGCGGTGAAAAGACATGGATGAACATCCAGAAGCTGATGCAGGCAGGCTCCAAGGCGACGCGCGAGGTGTTCCCGGACGCGCTCGTCGCGGTGCATTTCGCGAATCCCGAGAAGTCTTCGAACTATAAGGATTACGCGAAGAAGCTCGCTTATTACAATGTGGATTACGATGTGTTCGGATCGTCGTATTATCCTTACTGGCACGGAACTCTCGACAATCTCGCGCAGATACTTTCTTTCATAGCCGACGAATACGGCAAAAAGGTCATGGTGCTCGAGACCTCTTACGCCTATATGGCGGGTGACACGGATTTCAACGGAAATACGATCTCCGACGGCGGCGCCGTTACAAAGACTTACCCCTACACAGTGCAGGGGCAGGCGAATTCGGTCAGGAGCATTGTCGATGCGCTTGTAAATAATACCACGAACGCGATCGGAATCTGCTACTGGGAAGGAACATGGATCACCGTGGGCGGCAGCTCGTTTGAGGAGAATTCCGCCCTGTGGGAAAAGTATGGCTCCGGCTGGGCTACGAGTTACGCTGCTGTATACGATCCGAAGGACGCCGGGAAATACTACGGCGGCTGCGCGGTTGACAACCAGGCGCTGTTCGACGCGGAAGGAAAGCCCCTTGAGTCCCTTCGCATATTCAACCTGATGCGCTACGGAAACGAGGTCGAGCCGAAGGCGGATGCTCTCGAGGATGTGACGCTGTATGTGGATCTCGCGGCGGTGATTGAGCTTCCCGAAACAGTGAACGCGATCCTTACGGACGATTCGAAGAGCGCGATCCCCGTTGCCTGGAACGTGACCGACGCGGACATGGACAGGATGCATTCGGGCGGTCCCGCGAAATATGACGTTACGGGCGAAGCGGGCGGCATGACGGCGCATTGTTACGTCAATATGATCGAGTTCAATTTCATCGATGATTACAGCTTTGAGACCGGAAAGCTCGGCAAATGGAAGGTGACGGATTTGGCTTCGTCAAAGGAACTCTATCTTGAGAATAAGCCCACCGATTCGCTCACGGGCGACTGGCACATGCATTTCTGGAGCCCCGATACGAATTCGGTCAAATTCACGATGGAGCAGCAGATAGAGGGCCTTTCGGCCGGAAAGTACAAGTTCGGAATGTCGATAATGGGCGGCGACTGCGGCGAGACGGATATCTACATTTACGTAAAGATAAACGGCGAGATCGTCGCGAAGCAGCCGATGACCATCACTTCCTACGGCAACTGGGATACGCAGATGATCCGCTCGTTTGAGTATGACGGAAGCTCGGAACTGATCGTCGGTATCTACGTTCAGGCGGCAGGCGCCGGAAACGGAGCGTGGGGTAAGATCGACGACGCGCTGTTAAATTCCGTGACCGACTGAAAACGATTCCGGTAACGTTTCGGCCCGGATGGATTTTTTTGAACGTCTTTTGTG
>JAFZKM010000055.1 GCA_017553665.1 Lachnospiraceae bacterium | reverse complement strand
TTGCTGTGTTTTTCGCGGTAAACGCCGATGTATATCTTCGTGAGAACTACGACCGCCAGGAAGCTGATCATGGCGTAAACCGCCGCGATATCGGCCAGCCAGTCCTCACCGAGAAGTATGGTGAGCACGGCTATTATCATGATGACCAGAGTTCCGATCATATTCACGCATACGACTCTGTCCGAGATATCGGGACCTTTCAGCGCCCTGATCAGGCACAGAAAGATCAGCACGATAAAGATCGCGATCACGACCGGGAGGAAAATATCAAGTATCTGTTCCATTGATCTTCGCCTCCATCCTCTCGAGTCTCTTCACAAATACAGACGTCGTAATGCCGTCGGCCAATGATTTGTCCAGGCAATGCACATAAAACTCATCTTCTCTCATCGAAACCGTGATGGTTCCGGGTGTGAGCGTGATCGAATCGGCAAGTATGGTCCTCGCGATATTCGACCTGAGCTTCACGTGGAAATGGCAGACCGCCGGTTTCAGAGCTTTGCTCCCCTTGAATATCATGCCCACCAGCACGAAATTCGCCTTGATGATCTCGACAATGAGGATCAGCAGATACAGCAGGAAATCGGGGAGGCATTTCAGAACGGCGAATTCGCGCTTAAAGCTGTAGCCGAGGAACCTGCATGCGAAAAGCGATACCGCCGATGCGATCAGTATACCGAAGATCACTATCTCGACCGTAACGCGTCCGTTAAACACGATCCAAAGCAAAAGCAATAACAGAAACATAATATCACCGATCTCTAATCAAGGAAAGACCTGATACAGTCAAACCATATCAGGCCGATTAATCCGTATTATTTGTCACCTTTTTTTCTGAGGAATTCCGGAATGTTGATCTCTCTTCCTCCGGAAGGAGCTGCTGTCTGCGTGCTGCCCTTTAAGCTCACGCCTGGCTTAAGCTGCTCGGGCTGAGCCTTGTACTGAGGAGCGGGAGCCGCAGGCTGTGCGGGCTTCGGCTGCTGGATCTGAGGCTGCGCGCCTGCCTGTCCGTTCCTGTTGCTGTATAAGAAATCGATTCCGCTGCCTGTTCCCTTAACCGCGGGCTTCGGAGCGTAGCTCGAATAATCGCCCACTTCCGCGATGCCGGTAGCAATGACCGTAACCATAACCTGATCCGAATCGGTGTCGCCGCCTGCGGTACCGAAGAATACGTTCGCCTCATCTCCGACCAACTCGTGGATGTAATCCGAAGCGGCTACAGCCTCAAGGAATTCAACATTACCCGCGAAGTTCATGATGATGTCGGAAGCGCCGACGATCGATGTCTCAAGCAGAGGCGACGAAATAGCGGCCTGGATGGCCTCGTAGCATCTGTCTTCGCCCGTGCCGTAGCCGATACCGAGATGGGCAACGCCCTTTCCTCTCATAACGGTGTTAACATCCGCGAAGTCAAGGTTAATGGTTCCTGAATTATTTATGATGCCGGTGATGCCCTGTACGCCCTGCTGAAGAACCTCATCAGCCTTGCGGAGAGCGTCCTCCATGGATGTCCTGCGCTCTGTAAGGTCGAGCAACTTATCGTTAGGGATAACGATAAGCGAATCAACATGCTCCTTAAGCTTCGCGATACCGCGAAGAGCATTCTCCATTCTCATCTTTGCTTCGAATCTGAAGGGCTTTGTCACGATACCGATCGTGAGGATGCCCATGCTCATGGCGATCTCAGCGATGATGGGAGCAGCGCCGGTTCCGGTTCCGCCGCCCATACCGCAGGTAACGAATACCATGTCGGCGCCCTTAATGGCCTCGGTGAGCTCTTCCCTGCTCTCCTCGGCTGCCTTCTCGCCGATCTCGGGCTTTGCGCCCGCGCCGAGTCCCTTTGTGAGTTTCTCGCCGATCTGGATCAGTGTGGGAGCCTTGCAGGTCCTTAAGATCTGCTTATCCGTATTAACGCAGATGAACTCGACTCCTTCCACACCCTCATCTATCATGCGGTTAACCGCATTATTGCCGGCTCCGCCGACACCTACTACCAATATTTTAGCTGTAGCGCTGGATTCGCTGTTTTTAATTTCAAGCACGTCCTCTTCCTCCTTATTACCTAAATAATATAGTAACTATTCTGTTTTCAATAATCAAGAAAAAAATTAGTAAAATCTCCGTACTTTACTCAATGGGTCTGACATCGATCTCCCTGTTATTTTCGGTATAATTCCGAAGGTCTATTATGTAGTTTCCTTCGGGAAGCGCATCGAGCGCAGCGTTGATGTTGTTGACCTTCAGATCGTAGTTTTCACAAACGCCGAGAAGTATCTCATTTCCGCCTATATGCAGCGTTACGTCATCCCTGATCCCGAAGCTTATGTCATCGGCCGCGAGCTTATTTTTCTCAAGCAGCATGATGATCTCGAGCAATGCATCGAACAGGCCGGATCTTCCGAGATCCACGGGCTTTCCGAGTGTATATCCCGTGAACTCCACACCCTTTATGAGCGGTATCCCTTCGAGTCTTTTTGTCGAGCTGTCGACCGCAATGCCCTCGCGGTCAAAAAACACGTAACTGCCCATATGCTCGATACAGCCCGTTATCGCCTTGTCATGGACCTCTATTATCACTGAATTCCTGTCTGTCATCTCAACGTCGACCTTTTCGACAAAGGTCAGTTCCGGCACGTCGAGTTTAGTGATCCTGAAAACAAAAAACAAGGTATTGCTGTCTGTTTTTTTCGTAAAAAGCATCTGTCTGATCTCATGCTCTTCATAATGGCTTCCGGGGCGTATCTCAACATTCTCCAGCTTAAAACAGGTGATGAATACGACCACGGCCGAAGCAAGGATCAAAAGAATGATAAGTCTGATAATGAGTCCGGCAGCGCTTTTGTTCGCTTCGAGCTCTTCGTTTTCGTCATTCCGTCTCATTGGTCAGTCGCCCTCTCCCGGTTCGTGTACTTTGATACCGACAGGGCAATGCCCATCTCGATCAGAAGCACTGTCAGCGAGCTTCCGCCGTAGCTGATGAACGGAAATGGAATTCCGGTCGCGGGGATCGATCCCGTGACTACGGCAATGTTCAGTAATACCTGCAGCGCGATATGCGTAAGAACTCCGGTCGCTATAAGTCCTCCGAACATATCGGGCGCGTTTACCGCGATATGCAGAAGTCTCCAGAGCAGCATCAGGAATACCGCGATGACCATGATCGCGCCGAAGATGCCGAGCTCCTCGCAGATCACAGTGAATATCATATCCGTATGGACCTCGGTGATGAATCCCATCTTCTGTATGCTGTGTCCGAGTCCCTTGCCCCAGAGACCGCCCGAAGCGATCGCGTAAAGGCCCTGAACTATCTGCGAACTGGGATCAACATCCTCGGGATGCAGCCAGGTATCGATTCTTTCGCTTCTGTAGCCGGCCGCGAACACGAATACCGCAAGGAACGCGATCATCAGTATGATAACGATCACAAAATAGCCTTTTTTCTTCGCGGCAACAAAGCAGATAACTCCGAATATGCCTGCCAGAACGACCGCGGTCGAGAGGTTCAGCATCGCGACGAGCGCGAGCAGCGGGCCGACAAAGATCGCGACGGCCACAAAGCCGTAGAAATAGTTGATCTTGTTCGGTACTCTCTGAACCAGATATGCCACCAGCAGGATAACGCATATCTTCGTGAGCTCGGAAGGCTGGAAATTACCGAGCTTCGGTATCTGTATCCATCTGGACGAGCCGCCGGCCTCATAACCGTTCACAAGAACGTATATCTGCAGGCCAAGGCACAACAGGTAAAAGAGCCATATCGGCCTTATGCCGAACAGCCATCTCAGAGGATTTATGTAAATATGATAGTCGATCATCGAAACGATCAGCATCAGCATAAGTCCGACGATCAGGAAAAGTCCCTGTCTTCTGAAATAAAGGTTCGCGTCGTTATAGTATCTCGCCGCGTTGTAGGAGCTTACGCTGTAGATCATGACAAGGCCGAAAACACTGAGCAGGATCACGAGCATTATCAGGACAATATCGTAATTGCTCTGGACGATCTTTCTGTCCGTTTCCGCTTTCTGATACATCCTCTCCACCTCGGCACTCATTCTACAGCTGTACACAATATCTTGTGCATTTACTTACACTCTACTACATTATATGCATATTAATTTTCTTCGTCAACCCCACCCTCAAGACCTTCGGGAAGTACGTCGGGATTGCTCTCATCGCCCTCAGCGTCGTTGCCTTCGCCGATGAGCAGGCTCAAGTCGACCTTGTACTCGATATCGCCGTCCGGATAAACGCCGAGATACGGCAGGATCTCGCTCATTATCGAGGCTGACATCTTCGTCGCGGGCGAACTGCTTCCGCTGAGCGCCTCGTCCTGTACCTCGTCGATAACGATATACAGCATTACCTGAGGATCGTCCACGGGAGCGAAACCCACGAACGAAACCACGTATTTCTTCTCTTCTCTCGGACGCTTCTGCGCGGTACCTGTCTTTCCGCCGATCAGATAACCGCTGACCTTAGCGGGTGTCGCGGTTCCGCTCTCGACCGTCATATAGAGCGCGTTCCTGATGAAATCGGATGTGCTCTTGCTGACCGTCTGACGTATCGCGCTGCCTTCTCTCTTTTCAAGAGTCGCTCCGTCCGCGCTCCTGATCTCCTTTACGAGATGCGGCTCGTAATAAGTTCCGCCGTTTATTATCGACGCGTACGCCGACGCCATCTGTATCATCGTTACGTTAAATGTCGTACCGAAGCTGCTCGTCGCGAGCTCGGTAGGATTGAGGTTCTTTCTGTCAATAACGATACCCGAAGCTTCTCCGCCGATGTCAATACCGGTCCTGCTTCCGAAACCGAAGCGGTTCTCATACCTGAAGAACGCGTCGGGTCCGAGCTTCTCGGCTATCTCCATAAGCGCGCAGTTGCAAGACTTCATCAGGGACTGGGCGAGAGTCAGGGTTCCGTGTCCGTTTTTATTGTTGCAGCCGATCTTCCAGCCGCCGATCTCCTTGTATCCTATGCACTCAAAAGTGTCGGTCGTAAGGATCGCGTCCTCTTCGAGCGCTGAAGCCACGGTGATCGTCTTAAATGTCGAACCGGGCTCGTAGCTGTCGGATACGCAGAAATTGCGCCAGATCTTGTAAAGTTTGTTCAGCTTCTGCTCATCATCCATCGATTCAAGTTCGGTGGGATCGATGAACGCGTCGAGCGAACGGGGATTGTTCAGGTCGTATTCATTGTTTGAGGCCATTGCGAGTATCTCGGCATTGTTCGGATCCATTACGATCACGCCGATATTCTTGCAGCCCGTATTTTCGATAAAATCGGAGACATTCTTCTCGACAACGGTCTGGATATTGTAATCGATCGTTGAGTAGATATCGTTGCCGTTGATCGCGTCCTTGATGACCTTCTGGCTGTTTAGCTCGGAATCATAGTATCCGCTCGTCTGGCCGTCCGTTCCGGTCAGCTGCTCATTGTAATAAGCCTCAAGTCCGTAGGTTCCGATGCCTGCCTTTGTCG
>JAFZKM010000054.1 GCA_017553665.1 Lachnospiraceae bacterium | reverse complement strand
TTACATGTCAGAGCTGATCCGCGGAGGCATCAACTCCGTGGACCAGGGACAGATGGAAGCGGGCCGGAGTCTCGGTATGTCGAGGCTTCAGTGCACGAAGCGCATCATATTCCCTCAGGCTGTCAGATACATCCTTCCCGCGGTCGGCAATGAGCTCATCGCGCTGCTGAAGGAGACCTCCGTTGCGGGTTATGTCGCTGTAGTCGATCTTACCCGTGCCGGCAATCTGGTCAGAAACAATACCTATGACGCGGTAAATCCGCTGCTCCTCGTGGCGATCACTTATCTCGTCATGGTATTCGGCCTCGACGCATTGCTTAAGAAGATGGAGAGGAGGCTGGCCAAGAATGATAAACGTTAAGGATCTGCATAAGAATTTCGAGAATCTCGAGGTTTTGAGAGGCATCAGTGTGGAGATCGACAAGGGCGACGTTATGTGCGTTATCGGGCCCTCCGGCTCCGGCAAATCAACATTCTTACGATGCCTGAACCTTCTTGAAAAACCGACCTCGGGTCAGATAATATTTGAGGGAGATGACCTGACGGGCAAAGACATCGACATCGACCTGCACAGACAGAAGATGGGCATGGTGTTCCAGCAGTTCAATCTTTTTCCTCACATGACGGTGATGGGGAATCTGACCTGCGCGCCCATGATACTTAAAAAGGTACCGAAGGAAGACGCCGAGAAAAAGGCCATGGAGCTTTTGGAGCGCGTCGGTCTCGCGGACAAGGCGCATGAATATCCGAGCACGCTCTCGGGCGGACAGAAACAGCGCGTGGCGATAGTCAGAGCGCTCTGCATGGAGCCCGACGTAATGCTCTTTGATGAGCCCACTTCAGCGCTCGATCCCGAAATGGTAGGCGAAGTTCTTGAGGTAATGAAGGAGCTCGCGGCAGACGGTATGACGATGGTCGTTGTCACACATGAGATGGGTTTCGCAAGAGAAGTATCGAACAGGGTTGTTTTCCTGGATGAAGGCGTGATCGTTGAACAGGGCACGCCCGAGGAAGTGTTCGGGAATCCGAAGTCGGAGAGACTTAAGGGTTTCCTCGCGAAGGTACTGTGATATGATAAAAAAGAAGGGAGAAAGACTATGGATCTTAAAGGACGGAGCTTTTTAAAGCTTCTTGATTATACACCCGAAGAGATAAACTACCTGCTGGATCTTTCGGCAAGGCTTAAGGACGAAAGGAAAAAGGGCATCAGCCACAAGATCGCGGACGGAAAGAGCGTCGCGCTGATCTTTGAAAAGACCAGCACGCGTACACGCTGTTCATTCGAGGTGGCTGCGGCGGACCTCGGATTACATCCCGTATATCTCGATCCCTCGGGATCGCAGATCGGCAAAAAGGAGTCTATCGCCGATACCGCGAGGGTTCTCGGACGCATGTTTGAGGGCATCGAATACCGCGGATTCGGTCAGGAGATCGTTGAGGACCTCGCTAAATATGCGGGAGTTCCCGTATGGAACGGCCTCACGAACGAGTTCCATCCCACACAGATACTTGCCGACTTCATGACGATCAAAGAGCACTTCGGAGATCTTAAGGGAAAGAAGCTTGTATACATGGGCGACGCGCGCTACAACATGGGCAATTCGCTGATGGTAGGCTGCGCGAAGATGGGCATGAACTTTGTGGCATGCACGGCGGAGAAGTACTTCCCGGATAAAGCCCTTATCGATGAATGCCGGAAGATCGCGGAGCAGACCGGCGCGAAGCTCGAATTCATCACCGATCCCGCTTCGGCGGTAAAGGGCGCCCACGTGATATACACCGATGTGTGGGTATCGATGGGCGAGCCCGACGAGGTCTGGAACGAGCGCATCAGCGACCTTACTCCGTACAGGGTGACAAAGCAGATCATGGACATCGCGGGCCCTCAGTGCAAATTCATGCACTGCCTGCCTTCATTCCACGATCTTAACACGAAGATAGGCAAGGATATATATAACAAGTTCGGCATCGACTGCATGGAAGTGACCGACGAAGTCTTCGAGTCTCCCGCTTCCATCGTATTCGACGAGGCCGAGAACCGCATGCACACTATCAAAGCGGTGATGTACGCGACTCTCGGAGGAAAATGACTTTTCGCTTTTTGTGACTGCCTCAACTTGCTTCTTTGCAATCTCGCAACACCTGTCACAAATTCGCACGAAACGGCGCGCAAAACTCACGAAAACCTTTACAAAATCGCAAAAACGTATTAATCTAATAGTAAGTCAGGGCCGCAGGTGACTGCGGCCTTTATTCTCTATTCCCAAGACCTTAAAGGAGCGCGCCCGACACATGACGGAAGGAAAAAAGAATAAACAATATAATATTCTGAATTTCATAGCCGCGGCCGTGATCATACTGTTCTTTACGGGTGTTATCGCCGCGTATTACTATATGCTGCGGAAAGCCACGGAGAACAATATCGTCAAAAGCGTTGAGCTGAATGCGGGCAGCGCCGCCGACAGGATCGACGGCTATCTTTCCACGGGTATCGACAGTATACTGCTCTCGGCGTATGCTTTGGAGAACATGATGCGGAATGACCGTTCGAACGAGGACATGGTCGATTATCTGGTCGATGAGACCAGCGCGATCTTCGAATTGCTTCCCGAGAGTTCCACAGGACTTTACGGAGTCGTGAACGGCGAGTACATGGACGGCGGAGGATGGGTCCCCGACGAGGATTATGTCCCGCAGGACCGTCCCTGGTATAAGCAGGCCCTCACGGACGCCGGAAGAGTAGCGGTGGTCGATCCCTATATCGACGCGCAGACCGGCGAGGTCATGATCACATTCACAAAGATGCTCTTTGATAAAAAGAGCGTTATCGCGGTAGACCTTTCTATGGAGCGCCTCCAGAAGATCACCGAAGAAGTCGTGACCGGCGAGACCGGCAGCTTCGAGATCATTCTGGACAGGAACTTTAATGTTATCGCGCATTCCGACAGGACTGAGGTCGGAAAAAGCTACAGGGATGAAAAGGATACGTTCGGGGCAGCCGTTCTGGACGCGTATCTAAGCAATAAAAGCAACTATTTCTCACTGGAGTATGACGGCACCGAGTATATCATCTACGCGATCCCGCTCGAGAACAGCTGGCTCTGTCTCTCGATAAACGATGCCACGGATGAATACAACAGGCTCAGACGTCCGCTTATACTCACGATCCTTGCCGCCATAACCTTCATCACTATCGTTGTTATCATCACTGTCAATTCCGCGAGGAAGAACCGCCAGACGCGCAAGCTCGAGCTTGAGGCAGAGAGCGCGGTGGCCGCGAATCAGGCAAAATCCAGTTTCCTTTCAAATATGTCGCATGAGATCCGTACGCCCATTAACGCGGTGCTCGGAATGAACGAGATGATCCTGCGCGAATCGGACGACACGGCGGTACGCGATTACGCGAACAGCATCAGGAACGCGGGGCAGACTCTGCTCGGCCTGATAAACGATATACTTGATTTCTCGAGGATCGAAGAAGGCAGGCTCGAGATCATCCCCGTTGATTACGATCTCGCCAGGATGCTCTGTGAGCTGGTGACCATGGTAAGGCAGCGCGCGGATGATAAGGGGCTGGAGCTGAAGCTCGATTTTGACCGGAAGATACCGAGACACCTGCGCGGAGATGAGATCCGCATCAGGCAGGTTATCACGAATATACTGACGAACGCGGTTAAATATACCGAAACCGGCAGCGTGACGCTCCGCGTGGGATATGAGAAGGATCCCGATGACGCGGGAGGCATTTTGCTCAAGGTTGAGGTAAAGGATACCGGAATCGGCATCCGTCCCGAGGACATCAAGAAGCTCTTCATGAAGTTTGAGAGGATCGAGGAGGAGCGCAACCGCAATGTTGAAGGCGC
Source organism: Lachnospiraceae bacterium (assembly GCA_017553665.1). The sequence continues at coordinate 1,874 of JAFZKM010000054.1, read as the reverse complement.
CGGACTCGGGCTCAATATCACCGAGAACCTTCTCGGGCTGATGGGCTCGCATCTGGAAGTGCAAAGCATCTACGGAGAAGGCTCGACCTTCGGATTCAGGCTTCCGCAGAGGGTTACGGATTGGAAGGAACTCGGAGATTATACCGACTTTGAGCAGGAATCCTGCGAAAAAGAGAAACCCATGAAGAAGTGCTTCACGGCACCTACGGCGGCGGTTCTTGCCGTCGATGACAATCAGGTGAACCTTATGGTATTCGAGAGCCTGGTAAAGCGCATTCAGATGAAGATCGATACCGCTAAGAGCGGAGACGAGTGCATCGCGATGACGCGCAGAAAGAAATACGACATCATTTTCCTTGATTATATGATGCCGAAGAAGAACGGCATTGAAACGCTGCATGAGCTGAAGGCCGAAGAAACAAATCAGAATGTCAATACTCCGACCGTCTGCCTTACGGCGAACGCGGTGCGCGGGGCGAAGGAAGAGTGCCTGAACGCAGGCTTTGACGGCTATATTTCGAAGCCCGTGGATCCGGATAAGCTTGATGAGATGATCCGCAGTTTCCTTCCGAAGAATAAGATCGTCGAAGCTGAAACCGAAGAAGTACGGGAAGAGCCGGTCGACGAGGAGCTGAAGGCGCAGCTGGACAAACTGAGAAGCCTGCATCTCGATGTGGACGCGGGCATCAAGAACAGCGGAAGTCCCGAAGGCTACAAGACACTGCTCGAAGTATTCTGCAGATCTGTCGATCAGAAGATAGAAGAACTGAACGCGTCCTGCAGCGAAGAAACGATAGATGATTATACGATCAAGGTGCACGCGCTGAAGAGTACCGCCCGCATAATCGGCGCGGAACATCTGGCCCGGGCGGCGGAGATGCTTGAAAGCGCAGGAAAGAACGAAGATTTTGATTACATAAAAAAGAACCATGCGCAGGCCATGAAGGAGTTCGCGGAATTAAAGGACCCGATAGCGTCGGCAGTCATCCCCGACGAATCACCGGAATCGGAGCGGGACGATGCCGATGAGACGATGATGAGCGATGTGTTCGCGGAGATCAGGGCTGCGGCCGAGAGCATGGATTGTCAGACTCTGGAACAGATATTCAAGGAGATGCATAAATACCGCATTCCGGAGGACGAAACGGAACTCTGGGAGAAGCTCAAAGGCGCGGCGGAGCGCTATGAATATGAAAGCATACTGGAACTGCTCAATTACGCGGAATCCGGTAAATAAGAAATTCTTGGAAGTTGAGGATCATCGATGTTGCAGAGAAGAAACGAGAATTTTATCATACTGCTCGTATCACTGGCCTGCATAGGCCTTACGATCGAGAGTATAATGATGGGCTGGGAATTCTGGGTGCCCCCGCTCATCGTGATCGGCACGGTATCGCTGTGGGTCATGAATATAACAGAAGAACCGCCGTTTGAGGTCAGAAAGGTTGCCTATCTGATCTTTGCGATGCTGACTTCATTGTTCCACGGCATCCATGATACGAGCTTTTTCGATGTTTCCATGGTCACCGTCCTGATGATGGTAGGCTTCTCATTCCTCGGACATATATACATGATGCACCTGTTCCTTGCGGAATACGTGATCGTCATGACAATACAGCATGTACTCGCGTTCAGGGGGGAGACCACCATTTTCGACGCACTGACAATATCACGGATAATACTGCACGCGATGATCGTCGGTCTGGTCTACGCCTGCTGCGTCAAGAATATCAGGGACCGCGCCGAAGAGGAAGTTTCCACGAAGGAAAAGGATGACCTGATCGAGTCCTATGACGCCGACATGGAAGATTTCCTTTCGAACATCTCTCATGAGCTTCGTACGCCCGTAAATGTCGTTAACGGTATGTCTGAGC
>JAFZKM010000053.1 GCA_017553665.1 Lachnospiraceae bacterium | reverse complement strand
CAGCTTAATGACTATGACAAGTGGTTCGCGGTTTACTCATCGTCGATCACCTTCCCTTACGATTTCGAGATGCTCCAGTACTCGGAGAGCGGTTCGATAGACGGCATTTCGGGCAAGGTTGATCTGAACATTTCGTTTGTTGATTACTCGGCAAAATAAGACGGCACGGGACCGAATTCAGTACGTGCGGATGATGAAATATGGAACTCTACATTCATATACCATTCTGTGTAAAGAAATGCAGATATTGCGACTTCCTTTCCTTCGCGGGAAAGGAAGCTTGCTTTAAGGACTATATAGCGGCGCTGTGCGCGGAACTCGGCTCATACCGGCAGCTTATCCGCGAAAAGGGCCTCGATACGATATTCATCGGCGGAGGAACGCCATCGATATTGCCCGTGCCTCTCATGGAAGAGCTGCTCGGCACGATCGATCTCCTGATCGCCGAAAGCGGCACGGAGCCGCGCGAATACACGATTGAGTGTAATCCCGGTACGCTGGACCGCGAAAAGCTGCGCCTTTACAGGCAGCACGGCATAAACCGCCTCAGCATCGGCCTGCAGTCGGTGAATGATGACGAACTCAAAATGCTCGGCAGGATTCATGACTTCACCTGTTTCCTTGACAATTACAGACTCGCCCGCGAGGAAGGCTTTGACAATATCAATATCGACCTTATCAGCGCCCTTCCCGGCCAGACGGCGGACTCCTGGGAACGGACCCTGCGCACAGTCGCGGAGCTAAATCCCGAGCATATCTCGGCTTACAGTCTCATTATCGAACCGGGCACGCCGTTTTACGATATCTATGGCGACAATGGGAGCGCCCACAGTTATAACAGCAATCTAAACAACGTGGTTGACGAGGCCGAAACTGCAGCCGTGGATCAGGGATGTGACGAAAAAGCTGCGGAAATGCCGCCTCTCCCCGACGAAGATGAGGAGCGCCGCATCTACCGCATGACAGCCGGTATTCTGGCCGAATACGGCTACAGCCGTTACGAAATCTCGAACTACTCAAAGCCTGGCCATGAATCCAAACACAATCTCGGCTACTGGACCGGAGCAGACTATATCGGCGCAGGCCTCGGGGCCTCGTCGTACTTCTGCCGTAAAGGAACAGATAAATCCGATATGAGTGCGGTCAGATATAAAAATGCCGAAAAGCTTACAGAGTACATCAATCTGTTTTCGGGAAAAGATCCGTTGGACAACACAGACAATGCAGGTGCTGCGGCATTGCGCTTTTTGCAAGAAGGTTTGTGGAACACTCCTAATGGATGCAATGAGGTATCACTGCTTAACCGCAGCGACCTGATCGGAGAGTACATGATGCTCCATCTGCGTCTTACCCACGGCTTCTCGGTAACCGAGTTTGAGCGGGTTTTCAGTCAGAACATTTATGATCTCTTCGGTGACATCATCGCGAAGTATTCGAAACTTGGCTTGATGGAAACAGAAAAAGGTTATATTTGCCTTACCGAATCCGGACTGGATGTTTCCAACTCTATTATGTCAGATTTTCTCTGAAACCCACTATGATGATGAAGGAGACAGTCGAAACCCTTCTGAATCATTGTACGGGAGTCCGAATTTTGATTTATTTCAACTTACAGGCGCGGGCGCTGCAGAGAAAACTTCCGGGACTCGTAGAGGACGCCGGTACTTGCCGCAAGGCTGTTCTCTGAGCCACAGGGGACGGTTCTTTTGGTAATCAGGTTCGTTTACCAAAAGAACCGTCCCCATGGCTCAAGCCTCGCGGCTTACGTACCGCTGCGTCCGTAGTCGAAGCGAGAGCGTGTCTCCGGAAGTTTTACTCGTCGCCGCCCGCGCCGTAACTATGCTAGACAACTCATAAAAAACAGGAGGCCACCCATATGAGCTCAGCAGACTGGCTCCGCAAGAAAAATGAACTCGTCGCCGCCATAAAGCGTCTGGGTTTCCCGGCTGCCCTCGGCGAGCAGGTCGCCGCGAATCTCGGCGGCATCAAAGCTATGGACCGGATGATCGCGTATCTGAATTATGTGAAGCCTCGCAAGGCCGAACTCGTTGTCGACGAAATGCTCGCTATCTGCAGCGACATAGAAGCATGGCATAAGAAAAAGGACGCGCAGGAGGCAAACGCGGCATATACCGACTGGCTCGAGTACGGTCCCGACGATGACTTTGACGAGGACGAAGACGGAGATTGGCAGTAATGCGGAAAGGACAAAACATGGCAGAATGGTTTGCGGAGAATATCGGAACAATTGTGATCGCGATGAGCCTGATAATCGCAGCAGCCTTTGCGGTACGCAGCATTATAGTGCGAAAAAAGAAAGGACAGTGTTCCTGCGGCTGCGATTGCGGCACCTGCGCAATGAGCGGCAAATGCCATTCAAAACAGTAACTTTTGTCGCAATTTTTTACACTATTTTAATATTTTCCATGTTGACAATGAAAAATGGGAGATGTATATTAATGAAGGATGTTAGCACTCCTATTGATTGAGTGCTAACAATCAAAAGCGGAATGTTTTGGGAAGGAGATGTTGACTTATGGATCAGCTTGACGAGCGCAAAATTAAGATATTGCAGGCGATCATCAGGAACTATCTTGAGACAGGCGAGCCTGTCGGGTCCAGAACCATCTCCAAGTATACCGATCTTTCATTAAGTTCGGCCACCATCCGCAACGAGATGGCAGACCTTGAGGAGCTCGGTTACCTGATCCAGCCCCATACTTCCGCGGGACGTATTCCGACGGATAAAGGTTATCGTCTTTATGTCGATACGATGATGGAAGAGAAGGTCGAAGAAGTTAACACGATGCGCGACCAGCT
>JAFZKM010000052.1 GCA_017553665.1 Lachnospiraceae bacterium | reverse complement strand
CTGTTGTACAGTATATCTGCCGTTTTCTGACCTGACTATGCGCGCGTAGTGTCCTGTCGCTATATATTCGGCGTTGACCTCATCGGCGAAGGACAGCAGTTTCTCCCACTTGATGTGCCTGTTGCAGGCAACGCACGGATTCGGAGTCAGGCCGTTCAGATATGCCTTTACGAACGGCTCCGTGACATGCTCCCTGAATTCAGGCAGGCTGTTCACATTGTAGAAAGGTATGTCAAGCTGCATGGCTGTCCGGCGCGCGTCACTTATGTCACAGCAGCGGCTGTAAGCCCCGCTTTCAGCCTGCCATGTTCTGAGTGTCACGCCTATCACCTGATAGCCCTGCTTTTTGAGTAAATATGCAGCGACAGCGCTGTCAACTCCGCCCGAGAGTCCTACTACTACTCTTGAAATACCATCCACCTGCTTTCAAATCAACGTCTTAAGTATTGTACCATATACCTGGATACGTACAAAATAAGATCCCCGCATTTCTGCGTGGATCAGGTAAGCAATTATTGAAGGATCTAGAAGCCGAGTTCCTTGTTGATCCATGTCTGGAAAGCCTTGAATGTCTCAGGGCCGGCTACTCCGTCCTCTGTAACGCCGAGGAACTTCTGGAGAGCCTTGGATGTCTGTGTGCCCCAGATTCCGTCAGCCTCTGCGCCGACCTTCTTCTGGATTGCCTTGATCGTCTCAGGTCCGCAAATGCCGTCCTCTGTTACGCCGAGAACATGCTGAGCTGCCTTGATCGAGAGAGGGCCCCACTTGCCGTCAACGTCAAGCTTGAATCCCTCGTTAGCTGCAAGTTTTTCCTCAGCAACCTTTTTGATCTCTTCGACCTTGGCTTCCTGCTGTTTCTTTACTTCAGCCATCTTCTTCTCATAAGCTGCCTGTTTGTCCTTAGCGGCCTTTTCAGCTGCTTCCTTTAATTCTGCTGCCTTGGCTTCAGCTTCTGCCTTTACCTTAGCTTCCTTACCTGTGATCTTGTCAAAAATACCCATTTTACACTCCTTTTCTATCTGCCATTTTACCGGCACGAAGCAATAATTGCCTAACACATATATTATAGGTTCAAACACCTATGCGGTCAATCGATAATAGATAATTGCTATTTCTCCCCAAGTGTTATTTTGACGCAATTTGGCTTGTCGAAGTCTTTAGTACCCATTCCGAAGCCTTCCTTCTCAATGGTCATGGACGGCATCCCGCCATATTCGGCAACAAAGTGCTTAAGCAGAGCTGCCCCGGTAGGAGTGCAGAGCTCACTTTGTATGTCTCCCGAGTAATAAGGGATTCCATCGAGGATGATAGCTGTCGCGGGAGCCGGTACCGGAAGGATGCCGTGCGCGCATCTGACAGTGCCGCCTCCGGTATTCACCGGAGATGCTGTGACTCGTTCCGCGCCTATCCGCTCCATGAGCATGCATACCGCGCTTATGTCAGCGATAGCATCCATGGCGCCTACTTCATGGAAGTGGACTTCTCTTACGGGCACTCCATGCGCCTTGCTCTCGGCATCTGCGATGATCTTATAGACATTCATCACATCGTTCCTGACCGTTTCAGACAATCCGGCTAGATCGTTTACGATGTGCTCGATATCTTTCATGCTCCTGTGTTCATGTTCATGAGCATCATGACCGTGCGTATGCCCTTCTTCTTCTCCGTTCACTTTCATGCGGACATGCGTGCCGCTTACGCCGCATTTTACGGAAGGTTCCGTCTCCATGACGACGCCCGGTATCCCCAGCGAATTGAACACATCAACAAATCCGCACCTGTCTTTTGCGGAGAGCAGTTCATATAATGCAGCCGTGAGCATGTCGCCCGCGGCTCCCATACTGCAGTCGATGTGCATGATTCTCATTACTTAGGCTCCATGTGGTTGATGCGGCTGGCCATGTAACCCGCGCCGAATCCGTTGTCTATGTTTACGCACGCGACTCCGCTCGCGCATGAATTGAGCATCGAAAGGAGTGCCGAAAGACCTCCGAACGACGCGCCGTAGCCGACACTTGTAGGCACGGCTATGATCGGACAGTCCGCAAGGCCTCCTACTACGCTTGCGAGAGCGCCTTCCATTCCTGCCACTGTAATTATGACTGAAGCGTCCATAATGTATTCTTTATGAGCGAGTAATCTGTGTATGCCGGCTACTCCCACATCATAGAGCCTGACAACCTCATTGCCCAGCGTCTCAGCGGTTATCGCGGCTTCTTCCGCGACAGGTATATCGCTCGTTCCTCCGGTGGCTATCACGATGCGTCCGAGACCGTCCGGTACAGGCTTTTCGCCTACTACAGCCAGGCGCGCTTCCTTGCTGTAATCGATCTTATGATGCTCAGTTAGTGCCGCAGCCTTGCTTTCATCGAGTCTGGTCACGAGTATGGGCTCCTGCTCCTTCTCTACCATGGCATCTACTATTCCGATGATCTGCTCAGCCGTCTTTCCCTCTCCGTAGATGACTTCCGCAGAACCCTGTCTGAGCCTGCGGTGCAGGTCGAGCTTGGCGTATCCGAGGTCTTCGAATGGTCCTATTTTTAAACGCTCCAGCGCTTCTTCAGCGTTTATCTCGCCTGTTTCCAGCGCTTTGAGCACGTCCTTTATGTCATTGTTCATCTACTGCTCCCCTGCTTTCTCTGTTTCGTATGATCTCTCTCGCAAAGTTTATGATTATGAGGAATATGAATACGATGCCTATATAGCCCTGTGCCGGATACAGGAATTCAACTAGTCTCTTGAATCCCGTGAGTCCGAGCAGGAATCCCGCTGCGGCACCTCCGATTATTATCCATTTTTTGTACTGTCCGGGTCTCAGTTTGGTGCTGAATCCGTAGTATGTGCTGGCTCCGGTTGAATAGACCGCCCCGTAAAGAATCACCGCGTATATCATGCTCAGTACAGGCGACAGCCTACCGGCAAACCCAAGCATCGGTAGATCCAGGCCCGAGCTGAATGCCATATCCGTAAGCAGCGCTCTCAGAAGGAGTATCGTGAGAGCTCCGAGGCAGAGTGTCCCGGCTACGGCACCGGCATAAGCGTTCTTGTTGTCCCTGGCATTCACGGCGGAGTTCCCGGACATCGTGATCATGCCAAGTGTGTTATATGCCATGAATACCAGCGCGGATACCGGCCAGTTTGGCGACATGCGTCCGGGCTGATAACCGTCAACATCACCGCTCTGCGGGAAGTCCGCGCGTATCGTCAGGATTATCGTTATGATGCCTACCGCAAACAGCACCGGCACCATGAGCCTGAACACCTTCGATACTCTTTCGAAGTCTCCCAGCACAGTGATTATGCAAAGCAGCGCTATGATGATACCTCCTACGATCTTGCTTATGCCGAACTGCTGGTTCAGCAGTGATCCGCCAGCCGCTGTCATGGCGATTATCATCGAATAATAGATGATCGCCAACACCCAGCCAATCACCTCATCGATAAGCTTGTTGTCGAAAGGTGATATCAGCTTTCCGAGGTCCGAAGTACCTTTGCTCCTGGCGATATATGTGAGCATGCAGGCCAGAAGGACGAAGCATAGTGTGCTTGCGGCTGCCCCGTAATAGCCTTTGCTGCCGAATACACCGAAAAACTGCCAGCATT
>JAFZKM010000051.1 GCA_017553665.1 Lachnospiraceae bacterium | reverse complement strand
CCTGGAAATCGTAACCGGTCATATTTCTTCTGGAGGGCGTATAAGTGTTGTATTTCTTAATTACCATGATAATTTCTCCTTTTCTTATCAGCCGTACAATACATGCCTGTCTTCAGGCTTTTCTGCACGACCGTGGTTACTGTGTTTGACTTAGAATAACTCGATGTCTGCGCTGTCTGCGGTCAGCTGAACAATTGCCTTCTTAACCTTGCTGGTCTTGCCGCTTGTCATGCCGCGACGACGTGTCTTGCCGTCAAGATTGATCGTGTTAACGCTCTCAACCTTTGCGCCGGCGAACATTTTCTCAACAGCTTCCTTGATCTGTGTCTTGGTAGCGTCGGGATTTACTGAAAAGGTGTACTTCTTATCAGACATCATAGCCATAGCCTTCTCTGTAACGATGGGCTTTAAAATAATGTCATAATACTTTAAATCTGCCATTATGCGTATACCTCCTCGATCTGCTGAACGGCATCCTTGGTGATAACCATGTTGCCATACTTAAGAATATCGAAAACGTTGATTGCATTTGAAGTAACGGTTGTTACATCGGGGATGTTGCGAGCGGAGAGGATTACGTTGTCATCCTTTCTGTCCATAACGATCAGCGCCTTCTCAAGTCCGAGCTTGCCGAGCATAGCGGTCATCTTCTTTGTCTTGATCTCATCAAGGCTGATGGAATCAACTACGAAGATCTTGCCGTCCTCAACTCTGGAGGTGAGTGCCGACTTGATCGCAAGGGCCTTCTCTTTTCTGTTCATCTTGAACCCGTACTCTCTGGGCTTCGGAGCAAATACAACTCCGCCGTGTCTCCACTGGGGAGATCTGGTCGAACCCTGACGAGCCTGACCTGTGCCCTTCTGTCTCCAGGGCTTTCTTCCGCCGCCGCTTACTTCGGCGCGTGTCTTGGCGCTCTGTGTTCCCTGACGCTTGTTAGCAAGCTGTGAAACAACTGCCATATGCATTAAATGTGTATTTACGTCAACACCGAAGATTGCATCGTTGAGCTCTAATGAACCAACCTCAGCACCTTCCATATTGTAAACTTTAACTGTTGCCATAATTTAGGTTCCTCCTTTCTTAAAGCTCTTAGTTTGCTTTCTTAACGGTCTCTTTAAGAACGATCATGGACTTCTTAGGTCCGGGAACGGCACCCTTAACAAGAATTACGTTGTTTTCGGTATCGATTCTTACGATCTCGAGATTCTGTACTGTTGCCTTTACGTTACCCATCTGACCGGGCATGTGCTTTCCCTTGAATACGCGTCCGGGAGATGTAGCCGCACCGTTCGAACCTGCATGACGATGATACTTGGAACCGTGCTTCATGGGTCCTCTGCTTAAGCCGTGACGCTTGATGGCGCCCTGGAAGCCCTTACCCTTTGTGATACCGGTTGCATCAACCTTGTCGCCCTCGGCGAAGATGTCAACCTTGATCTCCTGTCCTAATGAATACTCAGCTGCGTTCTCAAGTCTGAACTCCTTAAGGAATCTCTTTGCCGAAACGCCTGCCTTTGCAAGATGTCCCTTGCGAGGCTTGCTGACTAAGTTTTCTCTGATCTCGCCGAAGCCGAGCTGAACTGCCTCATAGCCGTCGTTCTCAAGTGTCTTAACCTGTGTAACTACGCAGGGACCTGCCTGAAGGACGGTAACGGGTGTAAGAACGCCCTGCTCACCGAAGATCTGGGTCATTCCGACCTTAGTAGCCAAAATAGCTTTCTTCATATTGTTTTACCTCCTGTGATCTACAGCGGATCGCTCTCGCGATCATTCTAGATGGTAATCTACAGCGGATCGCTCTCGCGATCATCCTAGACGGTCCGTATAGGGGGTCTGTTTTCCGGTGCTGTGTACCCGGTGCGTTTCTTTCCTATATAAAACCTTTTAGGTCGATTACTACCTTTTTACTACCTTGTGTTGCTTATTTCGCGTTCTTCATCTTGATGTCAATGAAAACGCCTGCGGGCATCTCGAGTCTCGAAAGCTGCTCAACAGTCTTCTGATTGGGAGCAACGATATCGATGAGTCTCTTGTGAGTTCTCTGCTCGAACTGTTCTCTTGAATCCTTGTACTGATGTACGGCACGAAGAATTGTGATAACTTCCTTCTTAGTAGGAAGCGGAACAGGACCGCTGACCTTTGATCCGGCCTTCTTAACCGTATCAACGATCTTGGCTGCCGATGCATCAACCAACTGATGATCATAAGCCTTAAGTGTGATTCTCATTACCTGATTTGCCATAAAAAAAGTCTCCTCCTTTTCGTACTTTTGGTTCTAAGTACAACAAGTGGCGACTGTACACTCACCCGTGTGTTTCGCGTTCCTTCCAAATTTTAAACCGGCTCAAATGACCCGGTCTCAACAGGCTTTCACGTGATTTACTCACGGTTTATCTGCTCTGCGGCAGAAATTCAATTGTACAGTGACTTGTCGTCAGTTTTGTAAACTTGACATTCGCTCCACGGAAAAACCGGCATCCAAACCATGCCGCAACCTCACGCTTCTACGCTATCAACTCACAGCATTCGTTATTATACTCGCGTTTTTTCAATTGTGCAAGTACTTTTTTCGCCGATAAATAAAGACTTTGAGGGAAATCGGCCTAAAATTGTCAGAATATTCACGTGCTTTTACGCAAGTCCGAAGGGCAATTCACGTGTTTCAGGCCCCCGGTGCTTCAAACACAAGAAAACAGGAGGGCTGCCCCTCCTGTTTGTCTGTTCTTATCAAATTGCTGTTCCTTATTTCTTGAAGATAAGTCTGCAAAGGAAGATCAGCAGACAGGTACCGATAACACCCGCGATTATCTGACCAATGATCCCGCTGATGCTAAGACCGAGGATGCTGAGAACAAAGCTTCCTACGAAGCCGCCCAGAATACCGGCAACGATGTACCAGAGCAGACCGCCCTTACTTCCCATGATACTGCTTGCAAGCCATCCGCAAAGAGCACCGATAAGAATACTGATGATAATACCCATATATACATTCCTCCTAATGATAATTTATCGACTGCGCGCATACACTCAGCGGCATCGGCAGCCTTCTGAAAACAATTATAACAGATATAAGATTAAAGCAAAAGGTTTCTGAGATTAAAAACAGGTTAAAACTTTATCCCGCTATAAATCTTCCGCTCGCGCCGCAGGGCAGCACAAGCCCGGTACGCTCCACAGGCAGCCCGATCTCATCGGAGATGACTTTGCCCCTGTGCTTTGAGGCGATGAGCACTCCGAGCATATACGAAAGCACCGCGGGCTGAAGGCCCGTCGTGTATGAATTGATCAGCACAAAGAGCGGATCGTCGCTGAGCACCTGCTCGGTCAGCTCCACGAACGGATACAGACTCTCCTCAAGCTTCCAGATCTCGCCGGACGGGCCGCGCCCGTATGAAGGCGGATCCATGATGATCGCGTCGTATTTATTTCCGCGGCGGATCTCTCTTTCGACGAACTTCTTGCAGTCATCGACGATATATCTTATCGGCGCGTCGGCAAGTCCCGAGGCTGCCGCGTTCTCCTTTGCCCAGCCGACCATGCCCTTCGAGGCATCGACATGAGTGACCGCAGCGCCTTCCTTCGCGCAGGCGACAGTCGCTCCGCCGGTATACGCGAACAGATTAAGGACCTTGATCTTACGGTCGGGTTCTTTTTTCAACGCGTCCGCGATCAGGCCGCGCATCCAGTCCCAGTTCACCGCCTGCTCCGGGAACAGTCCCGTATGCTTGAAACTGAAAGGCTTAAGATTAAACCGCAGGTCCTTGTAACCGATCGTCCACTGCTCGGGCAGGTCAAAGAAATCCCATTCACCGCCGCCTTTATTGCTGCGGTGATAATGAGCGTTCAGTTTTCCCCAGAGCGTCTTGTCCTTCGGCGTGCTCCAGATGACCTGAGGGTCCGGCCTCAAAAGCTTGTAAGGCCCCCACATCTCGAGCTTCTCCCCTTCAGAGCAGTCAAGCACTCTGTAATCTTTCCATTCATCTGCAACCCACATGTTGTTCTCCGTTTCTATAATAATGATAAAAGCCTGCCATCACTACACACTCGGAAAGGACTGTAATGATGGCAGGCAGGATGTAGTCAGTTTGCGGCTTTGCCCGAATATTGCCCGTAAACCTGCTCGTCGTAAACCGTAACGTTTCGGCCGCGTTCCTTCGCCTCGAACAGCGCGTCCTCGGCCTCATCGTACATCTCGGTGAAGCTGTTCTCATACCTGGGAATGCAGGATGCCACACCTATGCTGACAGTAAGGAAAGGATTCGACGCGCGCCTTCCGTGAGGGATACGCCTGCGCTCGATGTTCGAGCGGATCTTCTCTGCCAGCGCCACGGGTTCCATGTCCGAGCCGCCCTCCATGAACACGATGAACCTTCCGCCGTTCAGGCGGCAGATCGTATCGGTATTGCGGAGAATGATCTGGCAAATGTATTCGGCCACGGTTCTGATGCACTCATCACCGTGCTCAACTCCGTAGGAATCGTTGTACTTGCTCATCTCGTCGATATCGATCATGAGGATCGAGGCTCTCCTGCGGCCGCGGATGCAGTCGCGCATCTCCTCGTCGATATGCTTCTCAAGGCCCTTGCGGTTCAGGAGTCCGGTCATCGGATCGATCGCCTCGTTATCCCTGAGCTCACGCTCGCGCTCCTTCATCGACATGCTCTCGATGTAACGGGCAAAGAGCACACGCGACATCGCGATCACCATGCCGGCAAGCACCAGCATATTGAAGATCTCGGCAATGCCGCTCGAGAACTTGAGTGAAAGAAAAACCGAATATACCGCGAGCATGACTATATAATACATCTGCTCGGAAAAATGCATGACCGGTATCAGGAACAGCGCAACGGCAAGGATCGAATAAAATGTCATGCCGTGCCCGCTGACCTTATCCGAATATGTGAGAACGAAGCATACTGCTTCGAAGATAAGCCAGAAGGATCTGTATATCAAAGTCGAGAGTTTGAGATCCCTGTTCTTCATCGCGAAGAAGGATATCCCGACAGTAAGCACCGAGAATATCTCCGCAACGGTCATCATGCCGCCCGCGATCGGAGCGAACTCAGATACGGACTTCTTATTGATGAGCATCATAATGGGGAGCAGAACAACGCATACAAGAGACGTAAAGAAAACCCGTCTGACATTCTCTAACACGAGCTTCTTTCTGATCTTATATTCTTCCTGTCTGCCAATGAGATTACTCATTAAAACTACACGCCCATTCTACAATTGTTGACCGCAAATTGTGGTGCTGAAGGGGTATAGATACCCCTACATATTGAAAGTGTAGCACAACTGTAGAACGGGTGCAAGAACGATTTTTCAAATTTTTCAGTATTTTTAAATTTTTTTTGTAGATTTTGACAAAAAACGCACCCACAGACCATCCAACAGCCTGTGGGTGCGTAAAATTACAACATCTTCGCGATGTATTCGCCCGTAAATGAATTTTTGTCCTTCGCGACCTCCTCGGGAGTGCCCTTCGCAACGATCGTGCCTCCGCGGAATCCGCCCTCGGGGCCGATGTCAATGATGTAGTCGGCGCACTTGATCACGTCAAGGTTATGCTCGATGACCACAACCGTGTTCCCGCCCTCGGTCAGTCTCTGCAGTATCTCAACGAGTTTGTTCACATCGTCGAAATGAAGGCCTGTCGTGGGCTCGTCAAGAATATATATGGTCTTTCCGGTACTGCGCCTCGAAAGCTCCGTCGCGAGCTTCACGCGCTGCGCCTCTCCGCCCGAAAGCGAAGTCGAAGGATGTCCGAGCTTTAAGTATCCCAGTCCCACGTCATTCAGCGTCTCGATCTTGCGCTTGATGTACGGAACATTCTCAAAGAAATGCACCGCTTCTTCGATCGTCATGTCGAGCACGTCGAATATGGACTTCCCTTTGTATCTTACTTCGAGAGTCTCGCGGTTATAGCGTTTTCCGCCGCAGACCTCACAGGGTACGTAGATATCCGGAAGGAAGTTCATCTCTATCTTGATGATACCGTCACCGCTGCAGGCCTCGCAGCGTCCTCCCTTAACATTGAAACTGAAACGGCCCTTTCCGTAGCCGCGTGTCTTCGCGTCCTGAGTCTCCGCGAACAGATCCCTGATCAGGTCAAATACTCCGGTGTAGGTCGCCGGGTTCGATCTGGGCGTCTTTCCGATAGGCGACTGGTCGATATTGATGACCTTGTCCAGCTGCTCAAGCCCGTCGATCCCGTCATGATCCCCCGGGATTATGCAGTGCGCGCGGTTCAGCGAACGTGCGAGATGCTTGTACAGTATCTCATTGATCAATGAGGACTTGCCCGAACCCGAAACGCCCGTTACACAGGTGAACACTCCGACCGGTATGTCCACATCTATATTCTTCAGATTATTCTGTCTCGCGCCCCTGATCGTAATGAAGCCCTTCGGTACGCGCCTCTTCTCGGGCACGGGTACCGAAAGCCTGCCCGCAAGATACGCTCCGGTGATCGACTCGGGACAGTTCATGATATCCTCAGCGGTTCCCGCCGCGACTACCTGTCCGCCGAACACTCCGGCGCGCGGGCCGATATCGACGATATAGTCCGCCTCGCGCATCGTCTCCTCGTCATGCTCCACGACAATGAGGCTGTTTCCGAGATCGCGGAGTTCTTTGAGGGCATGTATCAGTTTTCCGTTGTCACGCTGATGAAGACCGATACTCGGCTCGTCTAGGATATAGGCCACTCCCACGAGTCCCGATCCGATCTGCGTAGCAAGTCTGATGCGCTGCGCCTCTCCGCCCGAAAGCGAGCCCGCTTCGCGCGCGAGCGTCAGATAATCGAGTCCCACCTGGTCAAGAAATCCTACTCTTGCCTTGATCTCCTTCAGTACCAGTTTGCCGATCTGCCGCTGCATGTCGGTCAGCTGCAGATTCGCGACAAATTCCTTAAGCTCGCTGATCGCAAGCCCCGTAACTTCCCAGATATTTTTCCCGCCCACGGTCACCGCGAGAGCCTCAGGCCTGAGCCTCTTTCCTCCGCAGACGTCACAGGGTACGATCGTCATGTACTGCTCGTATTCCTGCTTCATATGGTCCGAAGACTCACGATAGCGTCTCCGGATATTCTCGAGCATGCCCTCATAGGTCACATCGTAATCGCCCTCTCCGCGCAGGCCCTTATAATGTATCCTGTAGCGCCTGTCTCCGGTTCCGTACATGATCACATGTCTCTCGTCATCAGTCAGACTGCTGTAGGGCTTGCTCAGATCGATGTGATTTGCCTTCGCGACCGCGTCAAGCACGATGCGCGACCACGAGGTCTTATCGTGCAGCGACTTCCAGCCGCCGATCGTGATATTGTCCCTCTCGATCAGGCTTCTGTCATAGTCTCCGATCAGCATCTCCTCGGAGAATTCCATCTTAAAACCGATTCCGTGGCATGCGGGGCACGCGCCGAAAGGATTGTTGAACGAGAAGGTTCTCGGCTCAAGCTCCTCAATGCTGATACCGCACTCCGTGCAGGCGAAATTCTGGCTGAGCGTGATCTCCTCTCCGCCGATCACATCGACTGTCGCCAGGCCCTCGCCGAGCTTCAGACAGTTCTCGATCGAGTCGGAAAGCCTCTTCTCGATGCCCTCCTTTACCACCAGACGGTCAACCACTACGGAAATATTATGTTTGTTGTTCTTTTCAAGTTTGATCTCCTCGCCGAGATCGTAAAGATGACCGTCAACGATCACGCGGACATAGCCGCTCCTCTTTGCCTGTTCGAAAACCTTGG
>JAFZKM010000050.1 GCA_017553665.1 Lachnospiraceae bacterium | reverse complement strand
CATTGTGCTTCGCCGCGTACTTCTCTATAGTCACGCGGTCCGCGAGCTCCTCGTGCAGGAGCATGTCGTACACCGCGTCATTGACCCTGTCAAAATGCCCGCAAGCCCGCTCGCAGGCCACCGGATTGCAGTCCGGCTTTTCGAGAAGGCATACCTTCTCCTTCGAGGTGATCGTGACGCATTTGAGCTTCATGCCGCGCGACACGAGGATCCCGAACGCGTCCTCCGCCACGGTCCTCGCGATGGTCTTCGCAGTCCCGTAAAATATCTTCTCCGCGCGTCCCTCGCCCAGCGCCCACACCGCCGGAAATACGGCGGAAATGGTCTTCCCGACTCCGGTCGGCGCCTCAATGAACAGCCGCTTGCCCTGCTGGATGGTCTTGTACACGCTGCCCACCAGCTTCTTCTGGCCCTCGCGGTATTCAAAAGGAAAGCTCCCCGCCGCGATCGAGGCGTTCCTTGCGCGCAACCATTTCGCCTGCCACGCAGCCCATTTCGCGTATTCTTTTATGAGTTTGTCGAACCACTCCGCAAGCTCCGCGAACTCAAAAACCTCCGTAAAATACCGGATGTCCTCAGTCTCCTGATTGCAGTATGTCATGCGGATCCCGATCCGCTCCTGCGCGTTCTGCAGCGCGTAAATGTACGCGTAGCACATCGCCTGCGAGCGGTGCACCGGGACGGGTTCGCGCATAGAGGCAACGTTTCTCAGCGTAGTTTTTATTTCGTCTATATAGTATAAACCTGCCATGGCTTCGAAATGCTCATCCGTTGCGCCAGCCTCGCCATGGGGACGGTTCTTTTGGTAATGCAGTTCGTTACCAAAAGAACCGTCCTCGTGGCTGTCATTTTCTTCGAAAAATATCCCGTCTGCTCTGCCCTGCACGCACAGCAAAAAAGACTCCCCGTCATACTCGGCGGGGGCCTCGATCTTCAGCATCACCTCGGCGCGGTAGCTGTCGCCCGCCGCCTTCTGCAGTTTGCGGTGAAGCCGCGAGCCTTCCTGCATCGCGCCCATATCGCCGTGTGCGTAGCGGTTGTCCAGGTCACCGGCCCGCAGGATAAACTCCACCAAGTCGCGCACCGATATCTCTATCCTCGCAGCAATCTCATCCGCCATGGCCGGCCTCCTTTCCAAATGATCTCTCCCTCTATCGTACTACATCTCCGCCACTATTTCACGTATTTTCTTGATGCCAAAAAGTTGCTTTTTATGCGCCCTTTTGGTATATTGGAAGTGTAATAGAACGAATCCACAGGAGGTGTCCTTATGTCAGATAAAGAAAAATTCGATGCGGAAGACGAGGAGCTCGACCAGGTTATCCTTACCCTTGAAGATGATTCCGAGCTCGTGTGCGACGTGATCGCGTATTTCCCCTGCGACGGCAAGAATTACGTTGCCCTGCTGCCCGCTGACGATCCCGACAGCGATTTCTTCCTCTATCGCTACGAGGAGCGCGGCGAGGAGATCGAACTGATCGACATCGAGAGCGATGACGAGTTCGACGCCGCCAGCGAGGCCTTTTCCGAGCTGCTCGACGAAGAAGAGTTCGGCGACATCCTCGATGACGAGGAATAACCCCTATATTTCTACATCCGCAGCCGTGCCGCAAGCACGGCTGTTTTTCTTGACAACATACCCGTCCGATGTTAATATAACTCCCGAAAGAGAGATGTGGTTCTGTGCCGTACAGCTATATGCTCATGCGGGTTACTACGTCTCTTTTTCCTATGTTCCCTTGACAAGGAAATAATTTGATGATAAGATAATCGCACAAAAGAGATGTGGTTTTTTACCGTACAGCATATGCTCAAGCGGGGTACTACGTCTCTTTTTTTATATCTACAATATCATAAAGATATTTTCTACCTTTTCCGTCACATCTGATTACCATTCTTCCTCGAAATCGATTCTTCCCGATAATAGTTTTGTTTGCATCAGTTATGGGTATTGTAAAAAATACTTTGCACCAGTACCATCCATTTTTTGCATTGACTTCATGCTTCTGATCTTTATTCTCAACAAATCTAACACTACTCGCAGTTTTAATTAGTTCCCTTATTCCCTGGGAAGCATTAGCCTTTGCCTTTCCTATTGTTCCAAATGCTTTTGCGCTATCCATACTACGTGCATATTCATCAGGAAAGTCATTTCAAATAAAGATCAAATCATCCGTTTCATCGATCACGTACGATTTCCCTATGTACTTCTTCAGATACTGCTCTACTCCGTCCCAATCTATCCTCCTCTTCCCACTGAATCTCACCGTAAGAATATCCACGACCTTGCGGCCATCCTCTAAAACGGTTATTACCGCATCCGGCTTATTCTCTGCCATTTCTTTTTCCCCCTTCTCTAAACATCTCCTTCACAAACCTCGACTCGTCCGGCGTCCTCCCGAGTCGCTCCCGGCTGCTCAGAACATAGAGCTCCTTCTTCGCGCGGGTCAGGGCGACATACAGCGCGCGGCGCTCTTCCTCGATCTGCTCCTCGGTCTTCGCGCGGTTCGAGGGGACACTGCCCTCCACGAGGTCAATGACGAACACCGTCTCGAATTCCAGTCCCTTCGAGGCGTGGAATGTCATCAGCGCCACGCCGTCCTCGGGCTCCGACTTTCCTACATTTTCTTCCTTCCCCGAGGCGCTGTTTCCGCTTCGCTGCGGCATTCTCATCGCCGCTCGGTACTCCTCCATCTCAGTGAGCCACTCCTCAAGCGTTTCGCACCCCTCCGCGCTGGCTTCGAGCTCACCCGCAATGTCCAGGAGTTCGTCCAATGCCACGCCCTTCTCCTTCGAGTATGTCTTCAGCCATTCGTCGTATCCGAGCGCCTTCCGGATGAACCGGATCGCGGTGCGCACGTCCATCCGACGCATGAAATCCAGCTGCCGCGCGAGATGCTCGAGCCTCTCACGAACATACTCCTTACCGCGATTCGCATATATCAGTTTTTCCAACGTAACCGACCCACCGGCCCGGCCCCGGTTATCCTCCGGCACCAGAGGCAATCCGTTTGCCGCTGTCCTGCCGTATCTTTCTGCAGATACTGCCGGTACCGCCGCCCCCGCCGCCTGTATGCTCTGCCGCGTCACGTACCGGTTCGGCCTGTTGATCACGCGCAGCAGCTCCGCCCGGCTGTGTTCGCCGCGCGCGAGCCGCAGGTACGCGACCATATCCTCCGCGATCATGTGGTCAAATATGCAGGGCAGCTTCTCGCCAAGCCTGCACGGAATATTCCGCTTTTGGAGCAGCCGGTGCAGTCCCGTGACCTCATGCCTCATACGGAACAGCACCGCGACTTCCGAAAGCTTCCGGCCCGCGTCCCTGCGCTTCTGCAGCGCGTTCGCGATGTGCAGGTTCGCCTCCTCCATTGTATCAAAGCGCATATACGCGCAGGTCCCGCCCTCGCCGGCATTGCTCTCAAGGCGCTTCGCGAAGCGCTTTTTGTTGTGCTTCACAAGATTCACGGCAGACTCAATGATCTCGGAATGCGACCGGTAATTCACTCCGAGCAGGATCCTCCTGCAGCCCTTGAAATCGCGCTCGAACTCAAACATAATGTCCGGCCTCGCGCCGCGGAAACCGTAGATCGACTGGTCATCATCACCGACCGCGAAAAAATTGTTCTCAGGCAGCGCAAGAAGCTTCACGAGCCTGTACTGCAGCGAGTTGATGTCCTGGAATTCATCGATCAGGATGTATCTGTACTTCTCCTGCCAGACCTTTAGCGTCCCGGGCGAATCCTCGAAGATTTCCGCGCATTTGGTCATCATGTCGTCAAAATCCAGCTTCCCCTCGCCCGCCAGATACGCGCAATAAGTCCTGTACAGGTCCGCGAAATCCTCGTCGGACAACGGGTGCGGATGCACATCTCTGAGCCTCACGCTCCCTGCCTTTACCGCGCTGATCGCCGATGAGACCTGCTCGAGCAGCTCGCGCTCTTTGTCGAAATTCGCGCGCAATTCATGCATTCGCTCCCTCAAGATGCGGAAACGCTCTTCCTCGCTTATTATGTTTGTGTGATCGTAATGTGATTCGGTTTTGATGATATTAAAGAATATCGCGTGAAATGTTCCGAAATTTACAGAAGAATATTGATGTGAAGTGAGAACTTCAAACCTTTTTTTCATGTGGACCGCCGCGGCCCGCGAAAATGTGATGACCAGGATCTTCTCCGGCGGCACCTTCTCGTGCTCCACGAGCCACCTGACCCTCTCGGTAATGACTGCCGTCTTCCCTGAACCCGGCCCCGCCAGTACCAGCATCGCGCCCTTTCCATGTTCCACGGCCATACGCTGTGCCTTATTCAATTGCAATAAAAATCACCCCCTATCTTGTAAAAAAACTCTGCGCGCTCCATTCCTGCGCACACCCCCTTACGGGTACAATGACGCCCAACACTCAACTACCGCTATCATGACGTTCCTCGGCAAAGATGAGTCCTTCTGTATCCGGTTGTCAATCGTTTGGGATATTGATCAAAGAGTAAAAAGATGTGATTTATCAGATTATCTCAGTCACAGGCGCGGGCGCCGCAGAGAAAACTTCCGGGACTCGTAAAGGACGCCGGTTCTTAGTCGGAGAAGGACAGTTCCTTCTCCGACTTATGTACCGCTGCGTCCGTAATCGAAGCGAGAGCGTGTGCCCGGAAGTTTTACTCGTTGCCGCCCACGCCGTCACTTTGCTAACAACTCTATACCTTTCCGAATGCGTGCGAGCGACTCCTCTTTGCCGAGGATCGTCATGATCTCGTACGCGCCGCCGGGCGTCATCTGCTTGCCCGAAACCGCGGTGCGCAGCGGCCAGAGCGCGATTCCGTTCTTGATGCCCTTCTCCTCAACGTACTTCGCCACGAGCTCCTGCAGGTTCTCCGCCGTAAATGTATCGAGCGCCTCAAGTCTCGGAAGCAGCTCGCGCAGCGTCTCCAGCGAATTCTCGGAGTTCGTCTTCATCTTCTTGTGAGTGTACATCTCGACATCGTAATCGGGCAGTGCCTCGAAGAAATCGATCATGTCCGGGATATCGCAGAGCGTCTCGATACGGGTCTTTACAAGATCCGCGATCGCCTTCTTGTCGCAGTCGCGCGTTACGGCCTTCTCCACGTAGGGCAGCGCAAGCGGATAGTACTTCTCGGGATCCATCGCCTTCAGGTACTCGCCGTTCATCCATCTGAGCTTCACCATGTCAAACACGGCGGGAGACTTGCTGATCTTCGTGTAATCAAACTCGTCAATGAGCTCCTGCAGGCTCATGATCTCGCGGTTATCCGCGGGGCTCCAGCCGAGCAGCGCAACGAAATTGATGATCGCCTCCGCCACAAAACCCTGCTCGATCAGGTCCTCAAAGCTTGAGTGTCCGCTTCTCTTCGAGAGCTTCTGATGCTCCTCGTTCGTGATCAGCGGAAGATGCACATAAGTGGGCTCCTTCCAGCCGAATGCCTGATAAAGTCTCGTGTACTTGGGCGTCGAGGAAATGTACTCATTGCCCCTGACAACATGGCTGATCTGCATCAGATGGTCATCGATAACGTTCGCGAAATTGTAGGTCGGGAAGCCGTCCGACTTGATCAGGATCTGATCATCGAGCTCGGAATTCTCGATCGTGATCTCGCCGTAGTTGGCATCGGTAAATGTCGTGGTGCCCTCTCTCGGGATATTCTGTCTGATAACGAAGGGCTCGCCCGCTGCCAGCTTTGCCTCTACTTCCTCTTTGGAAAGGGACAGGCAATGCTTGTCGTAATGCGTGATCGACTCGACGCCGACGGTCGAGGTCAGCGACTCCAGGCGCTCCTTCGTGCAGAAGCAATAATAGGCGTCGCCCTGCTCTACGAGCTGCTTCGCGTACTTCATGTACAGTCCGGACTTAACGCGCTCGCTCTGCACATAGGGGCCGAAGCCCTTATCCTTATCGGGACCCTCGTCGTGCACCAGACCGGTCTGCGCCAGCGTCCTGTAAATGATATCGGTCGCGCCCTCAACAAAGCGGCCCTGATCGGTATCCTCAATTCTTAATATAAAATCTCCTCCGGCATGCTTCGCAATGAGGAACTCGTACAGCGCTGTACGAAGGTTTCCTACATGCATCTTGCCTGTGGGCGAAGGAGCGTATCTGCTTCTTACTCTCATGTTTATAATCACTCTCTTTCCTGAAATATACATCTCACAGAGCCTTTTCTGACAGGCTTTTCCTCAAGTAATTAAGGCGGTGGCCCGCAGGGTGTTTTCCCGCAAAACGATCAAACGGTTTTGTTTTGCGGGGAAATATCCCGTCGCAGCCACCGCCGTAGTTTGCAGGTTACCCTGTCATCAATCAAGGCTCAATCTTGGTCTTGCCGCCCATGTAAGGCTGCAGCACCTTCGGGATGTTCACGCTGCCGTCCGCATTGAGATTGTTCTCAAGGAATGCTATGAGCATACGGGGCGGAGCGACAACCGTATTGTTAAGTGTGTGCGCGAAGTACTTTCCGCCTTCGCCGACAACGCGGATCTTGAGGCGTCTTGCCTGCGCGTCGCCGAGGTTCGAGCATGAACCGACTTCGAAATACTTCTTCTGGCGGGGCGACCATGCCTCAACGTCGCAGGACTTAACCTTAAGGTCTGCGAGGTCACCCGAGCAGCATTCGAGCGTTCTTACGGGAATGTCGAGCGATCTGAACAGGTCTACGGTGTTCTTCCAGAGTTTATCGTACCAGGTCATGCTGTCTTCCGGCTTGCAGATGACGATCATTTCCTGCTTCTCGAACTGGTGAATGCGGTAAACGCCGCGTTCCTCGATGCCGTGCGCGCCCTTTTCCTTGCGGAAGCAGGGTGAATAACTGGTGAGTGTGTGGGGAAGAGTGTCTTCCTGCACGATAGTGTCAATATATTTACCGATCATCGAGTGTTCGCTCGTACCGATCAGATAAAGGTCTTCGCCCTCGATCTTGTACATCATCGCGTCCATCTCGGCGAAGCTCATAACGCCGGTAACAACGTCGCTTCTGATCATGAAAGGCGGAACGCAGTAGGTGAAGCCTCTGTCGATCATGAAATCGCGTGCGTAGGAAATGACTGCGGAATGAAGTCTCGCGATGTCGCCCATCAGGTAGTAGAAGCCGTTTCCTGCTACGCGGCGAGCTGCGTCAAGGTCGATTCCGTGGAGCTTTTCCATGATCTCGGTGTGGTAAGGGATCTCGAAATCGGGAACAACGGGCTCGCCGAAGCGTTCCAGCTCTACATTGCAGCTGTCGTCCTTGCCTATCGGAACCGAAGGATCGATGATGTTCGGGATGATCATCATGCGCTTCGTAACTTCTTCTTCGAGCTTGACCTGCTCAGCCTCGAGCGCCGTAAGCCTCTCGCCGAAATCAGCGACCTGCTTCTTCACCTCTTCGGCTTCTTCCTTTTTGCCCTGTGCCATCAGCGCGCCGATCTGCTTCGAGATCTGGTTCCTCTTCTGGCGCAGATCATCCGCCTCCTGCTGTGTCGCGCGTCTCTTCACATCGAGCTCGATAACCTCGTCAACGAGGGGAAGCTTCGAATCCTGGAACTTGTTCCTGATGTTCTGCTTAACCACCTCGGGATTTTCTCTCAGATATTTTAAATCAATCATCTTTACTTTCCTCCAAATCTAAATAGATTAACCCTAATATATTATTATATATTAAATACGCTTTTTTTCTCGAAAATTCAAGCCTTTCTTTTATACCAGGCAAGACTTCTTCGCCGCATCGAGGAGCCATGGGGACGGTTCTT
>JAFZKM010000003.1 GCA_017553665.1 Lachnospiraceae bacterium | reverse complement strand
GTCCGGACATGAAGGCCGTAGTAGTGACCGGCGCGCCGCCCGACAGAAAGGATCTGATCGAGAGCTACGCGGATTATGATGTGGTTATCACGTCGTACCCGCTGATGAGAAGAGATGTTGCGCTTTACAGGAAGATACTTTTTGAGACGATCTTCCTCGACGAGGCGCAGTTCATAAAGAACGCCGCGTCACTTAACGCGCAGTCCGTTAAACTTCTGCGCGCAGAGCACAGATTCGCGCTTACCGGTACTCCGATCGAGAATTCGCTTTCGGAGCTCTGGTCGATATTTGATTTTATCATGCCGAACTTCCTGATGGCGCATTCGAGATTCGCGGCGAGATATGAGAAGCCCATAATCGCGGGCGATACGGAGGTTCTTGAGAGCCTGAACACGAGGATACGGCCGTTCATCATGCGCCGTATGAAGAAGGATGTTCTTAAGGAACTCCCGGGCAAGCTCGAGGAGAAGATGATCGCGACGATGACCGAGGAGCAGAAGAAGGTATATCTGTCGTATCTGAGCCAGATCAGGACGGACCTGTTCGGAGAGATCAACCAGAACGGCATAGAGAAGAGCCAGATAAAGATACTGGCCGCTCTTACGAGACTTCGCCAGATCTGCTGTCATCCCGGCACATTTATAGAGAATTACAACGGAGGCAGCGGAAAGCTAGACCTCCTCATGACACAGCTGGACAACGCTATCGCGAACGGCCACCGCACGCTCGTATTTTCGCAGTTTACGAGCATGCTCGAGATCATCCGCAAGGAGCTCGATGCCCGCGAGATAAAGTATTTCTATCTCGACGGACAGACCGATCCGGAGGACCGTCTGGATATGGCGAAACGCTTCAATGCGGGCGAATGCGATGTATTCCTTATCTCGCTGAAGGCGGGCGGCACCGGACTGAACCTGATAGGCGCGGATACCGTCATCCACTACGATCCCTGGTGGAATCCCGCGGTAGAGGACCAGGCGACCGACCGTGCCTACCGTATCGGACAGACGAGCAATGTATATGTGCTCAAGCTGCTGACCAGGAATTCGGTGGAAGAGAATATCTACAAGCTCCAGCAGAAAAAGAAGGAGCTTTCCGATTCCGTCATCCAGTCGAAGGAGGTATTCATCAACCTGCTGACGAGGGAGGAACTCGAAGATATCTTTTCGATGAATGTGTAAACCTAAAAAATGAAATCCTTAAGTACTCCGAAGAACTCACGGACCACATTGTTCGGCTCATATTTGCGAAGCGACGGCGCGTTGACAGGCTGCGGGTCTTTGATACCGAACTTCCTGCACAGATACAGCGCCCTGTACATGTGGAAACGGTTGGTCACGATACCGATCGTAGAGCCTTCAGGGATGAGTTCTTTGCTGTAAGAGATGTTCTGACGTGTATTGACCGCGTTTTCCTCAAGGAGGATGCGGTCTTTTTCTATGCCGTTAGATACGAGCCAGTCCCGCAT
This sequence comes from Lachnospiraceae bacterium, assembly GCA_017553665.1. Next base: position 2,379 of record JAFZKM010000003.1, on the reverse strand, counting down.
CGCGGAAGCCTCGGTGCAGGGCTCGTTCGATCCCTGCGCGCCCGAAACCACGCATTTGGTACCGGGATTGGCCAGGAGATAATCGCGCGCGGTCTCGAGCCTGAAAGAGAGCACAACGCTCGGGCCGTCGGGACGTACCTGCGCGCCGAGCACGATGATATAATCGAGATCACGCGGAGCCTCTTTTTTGTAACAGGAATAGATCAGCGAGATCACCACGATGAACAGAACGGCAATGATGCTCGTAAGAGAGAAGAAAACTGCTTTTAACCATGTCGGGATATGCGAAAAAAAGCCCGTGATAACAGAGATCCCGAGCAAAACTAATATTGCGCCGCATACATCCCAGAATATAAAGAAATTAGAGCCTGAGCCTACGGCAGCGATCGCGAAACTGTACCTGACGCAGGCAAAAGCGGCGATAAAGAGCAATACGGCAATGATCGCGCGAAGGAGCATGGGCTTAATCCTTTTTCTCATGCTTAACGTCCGGCGCGGGTGAAATGCGCTTGAATACCATGTCATAGCCGTCGTTGCCATAGTTGAGCGAACGGTTCACGCGGCTGATGGTAGCGGTGGAAGCACCGGTCTTCTCCGCAATATCAAGATATGTTTTTCCGGAGCGGAGCATCGAGGCAACCTCAAAACGCTGCGCAAGCGATAAGAGCTCGTTGATCGTGCAGATATCCTCGAAAAAGGTATAGCATTCATTCTCGTCCTTAAGGCTTAGGACCGCTTCGAAAAGATAGCTGACCGCTTCGGTATGTATTTTCTGATTCATGACTTACTCCTTTGTTTGTTTAATACAATACAATTTTAACACTTCGAAGAACTAAAGTAAAGAGGAATTGTTGGCCTTGCGTGCATTATTCGGGATAATGTGATAAACTTATCCGCGAAGGCACATTCGCCGCACGGGAAAACGCGGCTGACAGGAGATAAAATGGCAGTAAAAAAAGGTATGGAATATATCGGAACCGTGGAGCGCACGGATTTTCCGAACAAGGGAATAGTTATGATCGACGGGGAAAAGGTCAGCGTGAAGAACGCGCTTCCCGGACAGAAGATCAGATTTACCATAGGCAAGGTCCGCAACGGCAGAGCGGAGGGCAACTTAAAAGAAGTCCTCGAACGTTCGCCGATCGAGACCATTGCGCCTCTCTGCCCTCATTTCGGACAGTGCGGCGGCTGCGCATATCAGGGCATCGCTTACCATGACCAGCTTGAGCTCAAATCCGCGCAGGTAAAGCGCATGCTTGATAATGCCGCTGCCGGGGATTATGAATTTCTCGGCATCACGCCCAGTCCTTCGGAGCGCGCTTACCGCAACAAGATGGAATTCAGCTTCGGCGATTCATGCAAGTACGGAGAGCTGACATTGGGCCTGCACAAGAAGGGCAGTTTTTACGATATCCTTCAGATCACCGACTGCGCGATCGTTGACGATGACTACAACGAGATCATTAAATGCGTGATCGGACTGGCCCGCGAATTCGGACTGACCTACACGCATAAGATAACGCACAGAGGCTATCTGCGCCATCTGCTGATCCGCCGCGCCACAATGACCGGCGAGATCCTGGTGAATCTGATCACCACATCGCAGTGGACCGACGGAGTCATTACCGAGCCCGAATTCATGGGCAAGTTACGCGACAGGCTGCTGGCTTTGAACCTTAACGGAAGCATTGTAGGAATCCTTCATTCGACCAACGATGACAACGCGGACGCAGTAAAAGCGGAGCGCACCGACATTCTCTATGGCAAGGATTTCCTGATCGAGGAGCTGCTCGGCCTGTTCTTCAGGATATCGACCTTCTCGTTCTTCCAGACGAATTCGCGCGGAGCGGAAGTATTGTACAATACCGCGCGTGATTTCATCGGCGATATCGGTAATAAGGTCATTTTCGACCTTTACAGCGGCACCGGGACCATTGCGCAGGTGCTCGCGCCCGTAGCGAAGAAGGTTATCGGCGTGGAGATCGTGCAGGAGGCTGTCGACTCCGCCCGTGACAATACAAATTTCAACAATATCTCGAACTGTGAGTTCATCTGCGGAGATGTGCTCAAGGTTCTTGACACCATAGAGGACAAACCGGACCTTATCGTGCTCGACCCGCCCCGCGAGGGTATCCACCCGAAGGCTCTGGACAAGATCATCGCCTACGGTGTGGACCGGATTGTCTACATTTCCTGCAATCCCGTGAGCCTCGCGCGCGACCTCGGTCCTCTGCAGGAAGGCGGATACCGCCTTGAGAAGGCGAAGTGCGTGGATATGTTCCCGCAGACAAACCATTGTGAGACGGTAGCGCTTTTGTCCAAACTCTCTGAAGCAAAGCATTTTGTGAATGTAAAAGTTGAAATGGACGAGCTCGATGT
>JAFZKM010000049.1 GCA_017553665.1 Lachnospiraceae bacterium | reverse complement strand
GCCCATTGTCCTCGACGGACTTTCAAAACTTGAATACAGAGGCTACGACTCGGCCGGAATAGCGGTACGCGACGGCGCGAAGGAATGCGAGATAGTCAAGACCAAGGGCAGGCTCAAAAACCTTTACGAAAAGACCGACGGAGGCAATTCACTTCCGGGCAACTGCGGTATCGGACACACACGCTGGGCCACTCACGGAGAGCCTTCGGAGCTTAATGCCCATCCGCACACTTCGGACGATGTCAATGTGGTCGGCGTGCACAACGGTATTATCGAGAATTATCAGGAGCTGAAGGAAAAGCTCATGCGTCACGGCTATGTGTTCTACAGCCAGACCGACACCGAGATCGCCGTTAAGCTCGTGGACTATTATTACAAGAAATACAATATCGGCCCCGTGGACGCGATAGCGAAGGCCATGGTCCGCATCAGGGGTTCTTACGCGCTCGCGCTGATGTTCAAGGATATTCCCGATGAGATCTGGGTAGCGCGAAAGGACAGCCCCATGGTCATCGGCATCGCTGACGGCGAGACCTATCTGGCTTCGGACGTGCCCGCGATACTTAAATACACCAGGACCGTTTATTACATCGACAATCTCGAGTTCGGACGCCTGAGGGCGGGAGAGGCCGCATTCTTCAACCTCAACGGCGATGAGGTCGAGAAGACTCCCGTGACGGTCGAATGGGACGCGAAGGCTGCCGAACGCGGCGGTTTTGAGCATTTCATGATCAAGGAGATCCATGAGCAGCCCACGGCCGTAGAGAATACGCTGAACGCCCTTATTAAGGACCGTAAGATCGTACTCGGAGAGGACATCCTGACTGAAGAGCAGATAAAGAAGCTTCACGGCATTACGATAGTTGCCTGCGGTTCGGCATGGCATGTGGGAATGGCCGCGCAGTATGTGATCGAAGATCTGGCGCGCGTACCCGTAAGGGTTGAGCTGGCCTCGGAATACCGTTACAGGCCGCTTATGGCGGATCCCGATTCTCTGGTCATCATAATCAGCCAGTCCGGAGAGACGGCGGACAGCCTTGCTGCGCTGCGCCTTGCGAAGGAAAACGGCATACCGACTCTTGCAATCGTTAATGTGATCGGCAGCACGATAGCGCGCGAAGCCGATAAAGTCATTTATACGATGGCCGGCCCGGAGATCGCTGTTGCGACCACAAAGGCTTATTCGGCGCAGCTGATCGTCGGTTATCTTATCGCGATCCGCATCGCGCAGGTAAAGGGGCTCATAGATGACGCGAAATACCAGTCGCTGATAGACGAACTGTTCACCATCCCCGCGAAGATCTCAAAGATCCTTGAGGATAAGGACAGGATACAGTGGTTCGCTTCGAAATACGCGAACGCGAAAGATGTGTTCTTTATCGGCAGGGGGCTCGATTACGCGATCTGCCTCGAGGGCAGCCTGAAGATGAAGGAGATCTCGTATATCCATTCGGAGGCATACGCCGCGGGCGAACTGAAGCACGGAACGATCAGCCTTATCGAGAACGGCGTTCTGGTAGTGGGAGCGCTGACGCAGAGCAGGATCCTTGAAAAAACGATCAGCAACATGGTCGAGGTAAAATCAAGAGGCGCGTATCTGATGGGTCTTACGACCTACGGACATTACGAAGTCGAGGATACCGTGGATTTCTGCACCTACATCCCGAAGATCGACGAGCACTTCACCGCGAGCCTTGCGGTGGTTCCGCTCCAGCTGCTCGGGTATTATCTGTCGGTTTCCAAAGGCCTTGATGTTGACAAGCCCAGAAACCTCGCAAAGAGTGTAACTGTTGAGTAAATTTTTCTTTATTTTTTAGGATAGTTGTGATATAATAATCCGTTGTGAAACTGGAAGAATACAAGAAAAACAACAGCAAATCAGGAGGAAAAAATTTTTATGAAGAAATGGGTCTACCTGTTCAGCGAAGGAAGTGCTGACATGAGGAACCTTCTCGGCGGAAAGGGCGCTAACCTTGCCGAGATGACCACCATCGGAATGCCCGTACCTCAGGGCTTCACGATCACTACAGAAGCCTGCACCCAGTACTATGAGGACGGCAAGCAGATCAATCCCGAGATCCAGGCACAGATCGACGAGTATGTCATCAAACTCGAAGAGATGACCGGAAAGAAGTTCGGCGATAAGGAGAATCCCCTTCTCGTATCCGTTCGTTCCGGCGCGCGCGCGTCGATGCCCGGTATGATGGACACCATCCTTAACCTGGGATTAAACGAAGACGTTGTTAATACATTGGCAGAGAAGTCCGGCAATCCCCGCTGGGCATGGGACTGCTACAGAAGATTTATCCAGATGTTCTCCGACGTTGTTATGGAAGTCGGAAAGAAATATTTCGAAGAGCTCATTGACCAGATGAAGGCCAAGAAGGGCGTTACACAGGACGTTGAGCTTACAGCCGAGGATCTTAAGGAACTCGCTAACCAGTTCAAGGCTGAGTATAAGTCAAAGCTCGGTGAGGATTTCCCTTCGAATCCCAGAATTCAGCTCGCGGAGGCTATCAAGGCCGTATTCCGTTCATGGGATAACCCCAGAGCAAACGTTTACCGCCGTGACAATGATATCCCTTATTCATGGGGTACCGCTGTTAACGTACAGAGCATGGCATTCGGAAACATGGGTGATGACTGCGGTACAGGCGTAGCATTCACACGTAACCACGCTACAGGCGAGAATGGCCTCTTCGGTGAGTTCCTTACCAACGCTCAGGGCGAGGACGTTGTTGCCGGCGTTCGTACTCCCATGAAGATAACCGAGATGGCTGAGAAGTTCCCCGAGGCTTTTGAGCAGTTCAAGCAGGTTTGCCAGAACCTCGAGAATCACTACAGAGACATGCAGGATATGGAGTTCACCGTTGAGCACGGAAAGCTCTTCATGCTCCAGACCCGTAACGGTAAGAGAACCGCTCAGGCTGCATTAAAGATCGCGTGCGATCTCGTTGACGAGGGCATGAGGACCGAGGAAGAGGCTGTTGCCATGATCGATCCCCGTAACCTTGACACCCTTCTTCATCCCCAGTTCGATAAGGACGCCGTTGCGCGCGCTACCATTATCGGAAAGGCTCTGGGAGCTGCTCCCGGCGCTGCATGCGGTAAGATCGTGTTTACTGCTGAGGACGCTAAGGATTGGGCGGCACGCGGCGAGAAGGTCGTTCTCGTTCGTCTTGAGACCAGCCCTGAGGATATCGAGGGCATGAAGGCCGCGCAGGGCATCCTGACAGTTCGCGGCGGCATGACCTCTCACGCGGCCGTTGTTGCGCGCGGTATGGGTACCTGCTGCGTATCGGGCTGCTCCG
>JAFZKM010000048.1 GCA_017553665.1 Lachnospiraceae bacterium | reverse complement strand
TTAAGATGAGCCGCGGACTGCAGATCGCAGATACCCGTCTGCAGGATTCCGTTCTTAATGATGATCGTATCGTGCGCGGGAATACCCTCGTCATCAAAGAAGAATGTGGCAACCTCGGGGATCGTCGACGCTCCGTCGTGCATCGTGATGAGCTCGGAAGCCACCGGCTTGCCCACATACTGCTGCGCAAGCGCTCTGTCCTTAACGAACATATCCATCTCAACGCCGTGTCCGAACGCCTCGTGCACGATCATGCCGGTAACATCGGGCATGCAGATGCACTCGTACTCGCCGGGCTCGATGGGCTGCGCGTCAAAGAGCTCGATGCAGGTCTTGCAGGCAGTCTCGAGGGTGCCTTCAAGATTCTTTAATATCTCGCTTCCGCCCAGGATCGACATGGGCTGATAGCTGTCCTTGATCTCCTCGCCTGCTGCCCCCATTACCACGAGCCATGCCGCGCTCCACATAACGTTCTGTGTCATGTCCTTATTGCGCGAGAGGAACATCTTTGTGTACTTCTGATATGAGAAGGCCGCTGAGCAATTGACGAAACGCTCGTCGTAAGCGCGTCCTTTCTCGGAAATACGGGTGAGCAGCTTGATGATCTTTTCATTGCCGAGTTCCTCGGGGTCTTCCTCGTACTCGGTGCTCTCATTGAGAACGATCTTCTCGTCCGAAAGCCCGTCAATGTGATAAGCCTCAATGCCCTCAGGAATCGCTCCGTCCAGGCTTATGAGATTCTCTTCGACATCTTTAAGTATCCCGGGGATCGCCTCGTCCGAGATCTCATTGAAGCTGTATTCCGCGATCTCTCCTTTATTGCAGATCTTTACGCAAAATCCTCTCTCCGTAAGGTTCGCGTCCTCACGGATATTCGTTCCCGTCTTCGATACGCTGTATATCTTTCCGAGCGAATCGGTAGCCAGGATCGAAGCATATTCATACCTGCTCAGAAGTTCGTCAAGAAGCCTTTTGAGTACGGGCTTTTTCTCCTGCAGGTAAGCACTTTCCTTAACCTTCATATTCATCTCTCCTTACTGCATCCGGTCAAAAAACCGGTTGATCCATAAAAACACTGTTTCCAAAACGCCGAACTCCCGCTATATTCGGCATTTTTCATAATAACACACGCTTTGTGAACGTACAAGGTGGAAAATATATGGCGTTTCCGCCGCGGATGGCCTATAATCGTATTCAACGGGTGCGCTTTTTCGTTTTACGCAAAGTTTTGACCCTGACTTACTTTGAAAGGACTGCGGATATGCCTGACTATAAACTTCTTAAGGAACAGCTTGGATCGTTCCTCGACACCGATCCTTTTTATGTGCCCGCTATGGCCAATGCCTCGGCGCTCCTCTGGGAGGCGCTTCCCGACATCAACTGGGCCGGCTTCTATATAGTGCGCGGCGACCGGCTCGTGCTCGGACCTTTCCAGGGCAAGCCCGCCTGCATCCACATCAAACGCGGCAAGGGAGTTTGCGGCACCGCCTGGGCGGATGACAAGACGCTGCTCGTACCCGATGTTCATGAGTTCCCGGGCCACATTGCCTGCGACTCGGCATCCCGTTCCGAGATAGTTGTGCCTCTGCATGACGCCGGGAAAAATGTAGCCGGCGTGCTGGATATCGACAGTCCGCTGCTCGCGCGCTTTACCGAAGCGGATCGGGAAGGACTCGTTGAGTTCGCGAGAGCACTTGAAGCACAGATCGTTTGGTAACTGCTTTACAGATCATCCTTCGATCACAAAACCTGCTCACATCGTGGTCAACGAATATCGCAGAAAAAGGGCGTTCCCGATATGGGGCGCCCCTTTATTTATTCTATTGTGATAACCGTGATCTCCGGCGGGTTAAATGCCCTTACCGGGATCTTCATTCCCGCGACAGATGCCTTGATATTTCCGATTCCGCCGTTCACGATCATCGTGGTGTCATCCTTTGTGTATAAACCGTACGAATATGTCGGGAAAAAGCCTTCCGCACGGGTGTACAGACCGCCCGGGAACGGGATCCGCATTATTCCGCCATGCGTGTGCCCGGCAAGGACCAGATCGATTCCGGCTTCTGCGTAGATATCCATGAATTCAGGGCGATGTGCCAAGAGTATCGTGTAATCCGCCTCCGCTCCTTTTACCCTTAATAACCACTCGTCGAGAGCACTTCCTGCTTCGGTATCCAACCCGTTCAAACCGATCAGAGCCTTGTAAGCAGCCAGATTATCCTTCAGCATGGCCTTTGTTTTCTCGGCCATAGTTTCCATATAGGCATATCTTTTATCTTTATAAACGGTTGACGGATCCTGTATTCCAAAAAGCCTGATCGTCAATCCGCTTTTTTCCATAATGGCTGCTTTATTGTTCAGGAATATGACCCCTGCTTCCTTCAGCGCATTCGCAAAGGCATTGTTCTGTTCGTCATCCAGAAGCATCATCTCATGATTTCCGTAGACAAAATAGGTGCTCGCGATCTCTGTCAGCTCGCTCATGAACTCGATCGTGAGGTCCTCAACCCTGTCGATCTTTCCCTTCGCCAGCAGACTCTGCTGCCTCGCGTAATGGTCGGTATCTATCAGATCGCCCGTGACCGCGATGATGTCGGGCTCTTCATCCTTCACTTTTTTCAGGAGCATGTTCTTCTGCCATTCACTCCTGATGGAATGTATGTCGCTCAGCTGGACTATCTTTACCGCTTCCGCGCCGCTCCTTTTTTCCCCGATGGAAACGCTGTACCTTTTGGTAAACACAAAGCGGTTTATCACTATATTTCCAAGTATCATCAGCACCGCAATCAGCACGATCGCTTTCAAAAGCGGATGCTTTTTCCTTTGTTTCTTTTTCATTTCAATATCCTCAAATATACGGTCAGCCTCGCGGACGATTATCATTGTACTTGGCTTTTGACAAGGTTATACTTAAAGTACATCATCCGCTTACGGAGGTTTTCCTTTATGTCAATCAATCGCAATTCAAACAGATTAAATAGATTCGCGCCTCTTGCGCTGCTTCTCCTGGCCTCGGTCGCCATTCTGATCGTGGCTCTGGTCAGGATTTTCGGCGGC
>JAFZKM010000047.1 GCA_017553665.1 Lachnospiraceae bacterium | reverse complement strand
GGTCGAGAAGAAGGAAGGCAAACTTAAAAAGCATGATGATGTGATAATCACCGACCTTCCCGGTATTTATTCACTTTCTCCCTACACTCTGGAGGAAGTGGTAGCAAGAAATTATCTGATAGGAGAGCGTCCCGACGCGATCCTGAATATCATAGACGGTACAAACCTTGAGAGAAACCTGTATCTGACCACTCAGCTTACAGAACTCGGTATTCCCGTGGTCATAGCCGTTAACATGATGGATATCGTAAAGAAGAACGGCGATCAGATCAATCTTGCCGAGCTCTCACGACAGCTCGGATGTAAGGTGGTCGATATCTCCGCACTTAAAGGTGACGGTATCGATACCGCGGCGGAAGAAGCCATCAAGGCGGCAAAGAATGGCAAGACAGTGCCTCAGCACACCTTCTCGGGACCTGTTGAGCACGCGATCGCGCATATAGAAGAGGCGGTTGTCCACGATATGCCCGAGGAGCAGCAGAGATGGTACGCGATCAAGATCTTTGAGCGCGATGACAAGGTGCTCGCTCAGATGAACATCCCTTCGTCAACGCTTACCCATATCGAGAACGATATCAAGGCAGCGGAGAAGGAGCTTGACGATGATGCAGAGAGCATTATCACGAACGAGCGCTATGTTTACATCGCGGAAGTGATCAAGTCCTGTTACAAAAAGAAAAACGAGGGCGCGCTGTCGACTTCCGATAAGATCGATAAGATCGTTACCAACAGATGGCTCGGACTTCCCATTTTCGCGGTTGTCATGTTCCTCGTATACTGGATCGCGATGGTCGGCGTGGGAGCTTCGGCTACCGACTGGGCAAATGACGAACTCTTCGGAGACGGCTGGCACCTTTTCGGAATCGGCGGAAAAGCGGCCGACGAAGCAGCGGAAGAGTACGCTGACGCGATCAATGCGGTAAACGGCTACATCGAGCTGGATACGGAAGACGAAGAATTTGATGCCGATGCGGCGCTTGAAGAGCTGCGAGGCATTACGGGTCCCGCAACCTCAACTGTAGAGGTCGAGGATGAAGAGACTCTGGCTATTGACGAAATGACCGTATATTATGACGCGGTTCCCGAAGACGCCGGCGATGATGTTATCGGAATGTCATTCAAGGACGCGCTCGCATATTTTGAAGCAAACGGTTTTGACGAGCCCGCTCCCGCCGATTACGGCGTATGGGTTCCCGGTGTTCCCGTACTTGTTGAGAGCCTTCTCGATAAGATCGGAACCGCAGACTGGCTTAAGAGCCTTATCCTTGACGGTATTGTGGCCGGTGTCGGCGCTGTTCTCGGTTTCGTACCGCAGATGCTTGTTCTCTTCCTCATGCTTGCTTTCCTTGAGGCCTGCGGTTATATGGCGCGTATCGCATTCGTGCTTGACCGTATCTTCAGACGCTTCGGTCTCTCGGGAAAGTCCTTTATCCCTATGCTTGTCGGCACCGGCTGCGGTATCCCCGGCATCATGGCTTCGCGTACCATTGAAAACGAGCGCGACCGTCGTATGACGATCATGACCACCACATTTATTCCCTGCGGCGCGAAGGTTCCCTTCATCGCGATGATCGCGGGAGCGATCTTCGGCGGCAGCGCATGGATCTCGACCGGCGCGTACTTCATCGGTATGGCAGCCATCATCACTTCCGGCGTTATGCTTAAGAAGACAAAGATGTTCGCAGGCGATCCCGCTCCGTTCGTAATGGAGTTGTCCGCATACCATATGCCCACACTCGGAAATGTTCTGAGATCCATGTGGGAGCGCGGCTGGTCCTTCATCAAGAAGGCAGGCACCATCATCCTTCTTTCCCAGATCGTTGTTTGGTTCCTTTCGGGATTTGGCTTCGCGGAGGACGGTTTCAGAATGCTTGAGGAGGATGAGATCGGAATCTCCATTCTGGCTAAGGTCGGAAATGCCATTGCCTGGATATTCACGCCTCTCGGATGGGGTAACTGGCAGGCAGCTGTTGCATCGTTCACCGGTCTTGTAGCGAAGGAGAACATCGTAGGTACCATGGGCGTTCTCTACGGAGGCGGAGACCAGAGCCTGTACGCAACACTTGCAAGCGTATTCACCGGAGTTACCGGTTTCTCGTTCCTGGTATTCAACCTTCTGTGCGCGCCCTGCTTCGCGGCTATCGGCGCTATCAGACGTGAGATGAACAACGCGAAGTGGACATGGTTCGCGATCGGTTATCAGTGCGGTTTCGCGTACATCGTAGCTCTGATGATCAATCAGTTCGGCGGACTCTTCACCGGCAATGTGAGCGCGGTAGGCCTTGTATTTGCGATCGCGGCTCTGGCAGGCATCATCTACATGCTGTTCATCAAGAAGTTCAAGGAAGCTGATAAGCTTACTCTGGCAGGAAAGATCAAATAATATTCGGAGGTGACGTCATGATCGCATGGTTCAGCGCAAATCTCGGAACGATCCTGGTAACGATATTGCTCATTCTGATTGTGACGGGGATCATCCGATCGATGATAAAAGACAAAAAACAGGGGAAATCAACCTGCGGAGGCAACTGTGCACATTGCAAGATGTGCACAGCCTGCAGGCAGGCTGCGAAAAAGACCGTATAGAGCGGGGATGTGCGGTCTGAGCAATAATAAACAGCGGAACGATAAAAATCCGTTTCATATACTGCCGAAAGCGATTATAATATTCTTAAAGCGGAGGTAAGCAGAGTTCGGCGGAGCCGATATTATAGGCAAAGCCTATAATCGAAAAGCGTAACTGCGAGTACCGGAGCGAAGCGGAGGCAAGCATATGAATACGGATTTTTTATTGGGACTGATCATTCCCTTTTCTTTTAAGAAATGGGATATGAAAACGTGGAATACTACGTTGTTGATGGAAAGATGCCCTGCGCAATCGCAGTGATAAAGAAATGATCTTATGAGATGTGAAACTGGAGTGAAATAATGGATACTAGAACACTTCAAAAGATACTGACAGAAAAATCTGGGTTAGAATCCCGAACTCTGGAAT